>NZ_DATMYY010000199.1:0-2789 GCF_035560735.1 Methanospirillum sp. | reverse complement strand
CATTAACGTCAGAAAACATAGCAGCAATATTATCTTTTGACATAAAAGGAAACATAACCAAAGCAAATCCTGCTTTTGCAGGATATTCCCACATGTCCCAGGAAAACCTTCTCACAATGAATGTAAAAGATTTCAATGTAGTAGAACGGGAAGGTCCGTCATTTTCAGAAATCATTTCCTCTAAAAAACCATCAAAAGGCAGAATGGTTGCTGACTTTGGTTGGAGCGTCAGAACTCTTGATTATTCCTATATTCCAGTGCTTGATGTCAGACAGGATATCATGGGAATAGTTGGTGTGTATATCGATGTAACCGAACAGGACAGTCGTCTTAATGAGATGGAATTGTTCCTCCATGAGAGTCCCCATGCAGTCATGACCCTCAGTCCCGAAATGACTGTCATGGATGTAAATCCGGCCTTTTGCAGGATTTCAGGGTACTCTCACGAACAAGCCATCCTGATGAAACACAGTGACTTTAAGTCCACTGATAGAACTGGTGCAACTGCCGGTGACGCTATACAAAACAGGAAGGCCATGGGAGGAAAAATTACATGTCTCTTCCCGGCAGGAGTCAGACACCTGGAATATACCTATATTCCCATATTTGATAAGTTGGGAAAAGTCACCAAAGTCTTTGATATTTTCGCGGATGTAACGTCATTAGTTGAGAAGATTACAGAAGCTGATTCCTTTATCAAAGAAAATCCGGCTTCAATCATGTCCCTTGATATTAATGGGAATATTCTGGCAGTTAATCAGGCATTCCTTGATATTTCTCATATTCCTGAGGAAAAACTGCTTTCGATGAACGGGCGGGATTTAACTGTAATTAAACGGGAAGGAACTTCAATAGCTGATGTTGTTACAACAAAAAAACCATCTAAAGGGAGACTCGTAGCTGATTTTGGATGGGCTGTAAAAACTCTTGATTTGACATATATCCCGGTATTAGATGTAAATAATGAAGTAAAAAGCCTGGTTGCGATGTACATTGATGTATCTGACCAGATGGCATATATCAATGAGATAGAGGCATTTATTCGTGATAATCCTCATGCCATTATGATGATAGACACAGATCTGAGGATTACTGAAGCAAATCCTGCTTGCTCAAAAATGCTTGGATATAACCACGAAGAGATTATCAGGATGAAGCTAACCGACATAAAGGTTCAAGAGCGGGAAGGCAAGACAATCCAGGAAGCATTTCAGACAAAACAACCAGTTCTGGGAAGAGTTATCTTACAAACACCAGCAGGAATAAAGCATCTTGATTATGTGTACATTCCAATTCTGGATCGAAAAAATACCGTTGTCAGATTCATTGAAATTTTCTCAGATATGACCGCAATGCGATCATTAGTGGACTATGTGAAAAGATCTGTAGAAGACGTCCAGAATAATATCGACTCACTTGCCAGAGGGGATACCAACTTTAATGTCAGGATTCTTGATGCAGATGAACATTCAAAATCAGCAAAAGAAGAGTTCGCAAAGATAGGGCAGGCAATAGATACAGCACGAAAAGCGATAACCCACCTTGTTGACGATTCAAATGCTATGGCACGTGCAGCAATAGCCGGGGATCTCAAATTCAGATCTGATTCTTCAGTTCATGAGGGAGATTATCGTGAAATCATTGAAGGAATGAATAAAACTCTCGATTCCATCAATATTCCGATCAATGAGTCCATGAAAATAGCTGAAAATTATGCACATTATAATTTTACTGCCCGGTTCGATACAACAATTGATGTCAAGGGTGACTGGACACAATTTAAAACTGAACTGAATAACATTGGAATTCAGGTTTCACAGGCAATATCCCTGATTCAATCAAGTGTCGAGAACCTTGTTTCCAGTGCAGAAGAAGCAAACGCCAGTATTGAGGAAGTCTTGGCAGGAGCTCACCATATTACAGATAATACCGGGAAAGTAAGCCAGAATGCTGATCTGGGTGGAGAGGGAATCATCCAGGTACTGAAAGCAATGGAGGATCTCAACCAGACAGTATCATCAGTATCACAAAAGACTGAATCTGTATCTACTGCTTCTGATGAGACAAATTTACTCGCAAAAGGAGGAATAACCCTTGCCAAACAATCTGAAAAATCTATGGGTGATATTACAACTTCAACAGGTGAAGTTGATTCTATTGTCAATGGAATAAATGCCCAGATGAATGAAATTGGTAAGATTGTACGATTAATTTCTGATATCGCAAATCAGACCAACCTATTAGCTCTTAATGCTGCAATTGAAGCAGCACGGGCAGGTGAGGCAGGAAGAGGATTTGCCGTGGTGGCTGCAGAAGTCAAATCTCTCGCACAGGATTCACGCAAATCGGCTGAAAATATTGCTGACATGATCGAAACACTCCAAAGTAAAGCCAGTCAGGCAACCGAGGCCATGGAACGATCAACAAAAGCAGTAAAAGAAGGGAGTAACGCTCTTGAAGAGACTCTTTCAGCATTTGGGAAGATTGCAGACACTATTGAGAAAATTAACCAGAGTATAGTTGAAGTTGCTTCAGCATCAGAAGAGCAGGCAGCATCTGTACAGGAAGTTACTGCAAGTATTCACGAGGTTGCAGGCCTGGTCCAGAATACATCAAAAGAGGCAGGAGAAGCCGCATCTGCAACAGAAGAAGCAAGTATATCCATCGATGAGATCAGCAAAATTATGAATGGAGTTATTCATATTGTCGAAAATATCTCTCATGAAATGACCAAGTTTAAGGTGTCTTAATAGAGCAGATGTGGTCATGATCAGATTATTATATTGTAC
>NZ_DATMYY010000198.1:0-3418 GCF_035560735.1 Methanospirillum sp. | reverse complement strand
TACGGGCCCCAGAGGCTCTAATTAGGTGGATAGTATGAGTATATAAATCTTGTGAAATTTTTTCAGACTCACCGATGGATTGATCAAGATTCATATCTGGATGAGAAGTCAAATTCAATATCTGAATATCTGGAACTGAACTGATATGGTTGTAAAATATCTCCTTGGGAACGAGGCAATTGCCCACGGCTGCCTTGAAGCTGCGATTGATACAGCATTTGGATATCCGGGCACCCCTTCATCTGAAGTCATAGATACTCTCAGAGCATGGCCTGACCGCCAGTCATATGTAGAATGGTCTGTCAATGAGAAAGTGGCATATGAAGAGGCGCTTGCCTCATCCTGGTGTGGTATGAGGTCTATTGTGACCATGAAACACGTTGGTCTCAACGTGGCTGCAGATCCACTAATGACCTCAGCTTACACCGGTGTGAAAGGTGGATTTGTTGTCCTGTCTGCTGATGATCCATTTGCACATTCATCACAGAATGAGCAGGATAGCCGCTGTTATGCTGCTTTTGCACGAATTCCCTGCCTTGATCCAAGTTCTGTTCAGGAAGCTCATGACATGGTCCGTGATGCCTTCTCCCTGTCAGAAGAGTTTCTGCTTCCCGTGCTTTTCCGGCCGACCACGCGCATATGTCATTCAAAAAGTGATGTGAACCTGGGTGAGGTCGCCGCATTAGACCGGCAGGCATCCTTTGAAAAAGATCCACGGCAGTATGTTGTGATTCCAGCGCACACACGTGTCCTTCACAAGCAGCTCAATGAAAAGCAGGCCTCGCTCAAAAAAAGGCTTGTTGAGTCTGGATATAACAGATCTGTAACCCGGGGGAAGATAGGGGTTATAGCAGGTGGAATCGCTGCGTCATATGTTCGTGAAGTTGTCGCTGATTCAGTTTCCATTGCACAGATCGGTGCCTATCCAATCGATGACGAGTGGCTTTCTGGCTTTATCAGGAGTCATGAGCGGATCCTTGTTGTTGAGGAACTTGCCCCGGTTATTGAGGAGGCTGCCAGGCAGGTGGCCGGAGTGGTTCCAATTCTTGGAAAGAAGACAGGGCATGTTCCCTACGAAGGTGAACTCTCTCCAAGCCGGGTAGCGCAGTATCTCCAGGCAGCAGATATCCCGGTAAAGTCAGATTACCCAGCTGCACAGTCACCGGCTGGTCTGCCTGTCAGACCTCCAATCCTGTGCGCCGGATGTATGCACCGTACTGCAATGTATGCGATACGAAAGGTGTTCAGAGATGGAATCTTTCCAAGTGATATTGGGTGTTACACCCTAGGGCTTCAGCTTGGCGTTGTTGACACCACTATCTGTATGGGTGCATCGATAACAGTGGCATCTGGGATGGCACAGGCTGGTGAAAAACACGATATTGTCTGCACCATTGGGGACTCCACTTTTCTTCACACCGGTATTCAGGGCCTTTTAAACGCAGTGTATAACGACGCAAACATCACTGTGGTAATCCTTGATAACCGCATAACTGCGATGACAGGACACCAGCCAAACCCAACCACTGGTGTAACCGCTTCCGGCGTTGAGCGTCCTGCGGTATCCCTTGAGATGCTTTGCAGGTCGTGTGGTGTCCCTTTTGTTGAGACTGTCAGTCCCTCTGATCTGATTCAGTTCACCGGGGTTCTCAAAGATGCAAAAGCACGCAAGGGAGTCAAAGTGATCATTGCAAAACAGCCCTGTGTTATCACCGAGAGAAGAGCCAAGATCAACCGGGGTAAGTTCAGGGTATCCAGTAACAACTGCATCGGATGTAAAGCATGCATTAAATTCGGATGTCCTGCGATAGAACTTCATAGTGGTATCGCATTGATAACCGATCTCTGTTCCGGTTGCGGAGTATGTACTCAAATCTGCCCGGTATCTGCCATATCCCCGGAGGTAAAAGAATGAGTTTTGATGTGCTGATTGTAGGAATCGGTGGTCAGGGAACTATTCTGACCTCAAATATCCTGGGAGAGGCGTGTGTTATTGAAGGGATCCCTGTTCGTGGCGCAGAAACTCACGGGATGGCACAACGTGGTGGTTCTGTTGAAAGCCAGATTCGGATTGGTCAGGAATATGGTCCGCAGATTGCTCCCGGAACCTCTGATCTCATCATCTCCTTTGATCTCATGGAAGCAGCCCGCTACTGTCATTATCTCAAAAAAGGTGGTTTCATATTTACCAGTCAGGAGTATGTGGTTCCAACGTCTGTTTTTATGCAGGATTTCCCTGCACCTGATGAACAGATGATCATGGGGCTGATTGGGGATCGCAAGGTTGTCGTAGTGGAAGCACGAAGACTTGCTGAAGAGGCAGGAAGCATTCTGACCCAGAATATTGTTCTTCTGGGAGCAGCTTCTTCTCATCTCCCGCTCAAGGAGCAATCCCTTCGCGAAGCCATCAGCAGGACTGTTCCCAAAAAGACGATCGAGTTAAATCTCAAAGCCTTTGATCTTGGGAAGGCTGCTTGCTCAACCAACTAGACTTCCTGGGTACAACCCGAATCCATAATTTTAAAAAATTGGAGGATATATGAACGCTCACACCTGCCAGCGATATACTGACTTTATGAAACGCCGGGATGTTTCCTGGATCTTCTGTATCTGCTGCGCTTTGTTTGTTATCGGCATGGGCCTTACGTTCCAGGCCCCCTGGATTGACTGGGATGCTTCTGATTACATCAATGTGGCAGAAAATATTGTGCATGGGAAGGGAATTGTCAGCGGCTGGGAATCTGATACGATTCATAAATTCTGGCCATTGACTGTCTGGCCTCCACTCTATCCGATTCTAATCGCTGCATTGATGCTGGTGGGTTTTACATCGGTAAATGCTGCGATGTGGGTTCAAATTTTATCCCTTGCAGGAATTGTGGTGGTTTCTTTCTATCTGGGTAGAGAGATCGACTCTCCACTTGTGGGATATCTATCAGCATTTTTAATTCTGTGGATGAGTACGCTCTGGGAACTGACCCGGATGGCATTAACAGAAGTACCGTACATCTTTTTCTCTATTATTGGATTGTTTTTCCTCATCCGGTACCTCAAATCCGAAACCTCTTGGTATCTCCTGTATGCTGCTCTCTTCTGTGGGGCTGGTGCAGTCACGCGGTATATGGGTGTAACTCTAATCTTTACCGGATTACTGATTCTTACAATCCAGCCCTGGAAAAAACCCATAGCACAACTACGGCAGATTGGGGTATTCGGTATTATTTCTTTTCTTCCTCTGTGCCTGGTTTTTATGCGAAATATTTCCAGTACTGGTTATTTCAGTGGTGCAGACCGCGGTGGTGGCTCTGGTAATATTGCCGGGGTTGCTCATGATATGGCAAATGTTATCATATCTGATCTGACTCCTTTCAAACCTCTGGGCCAACTAGGATTTTCCAATATAATTTCTGAGATTACC
>NZ_DATMYY010000197.1:0-3722 GCF_035560735.1 Methanospirillum sp. | reverse complement strand
GATTATTGAATGATATAAGGGGAAGACTTATTTTTCAATCAGTTCTTTCCCGATATTCCATGCATCTCCTGTTGGTGTACCAGTAACCTCAATATACTGAGTGCCTGTTATCATGAGAGGTTTAATCATATTCAGGTCGATATTCCCGTCAACCATACATCCCTCTTTAATGTAAACCTCCTCAACCTCACCAATGAAGATCTCTGCATTCTGCTGGGTAGGCATGTACACTGTCTGGATTACTTTACAGAGGATATTTACCGGGCACTCCTCGATCATCGGGGCACTTCCTGCAGAACTAAAAAACGACGTAAACACTTTCGATTTATCCGTTTCGTTACCCGAAACAAGACCTACGTAATCTGTTTTCCTGGCCAGTTCGGCAGAGGGGAGATTCACACTGAACCATCCTGATTCACGAATACCGACGTTTGTATAATGTTGCTTCACAGATTTTATGTAAACGGTCGGGGGGGCCGGGGAAATAAGCCCATAGCAGCCAAGTGTATTATAATTTGGTTTCCCTTTTACCATACTGCCAACAATAACAATTGGAAATGCTCCTGCTGGCATTTTTCCTATCATGACTTTATCCATGTCTGTATCCTCTTTCTCACAATGGTTTTTTCTTTTGTCAAATGTCAATCCTGTACACTTTTTTCAATCTTACTGATTCCGATTTCACGATCTTGCGGAGAATCTGTGATCTTTTAGTTTGTTCATCAAAATCACGAACCAGATCGTATAAATTTCAGAATTTTGGGCTATCCCTTCGTAAATACGTGGTACTGGAACCCACTGATAATCCTCTGCTTCATCAGGATCCGGATGAATACATCCATCATATCCTCCTATTAAAACATGTTCAAATTCGTGTTCGATCATGTGGTTATCCAGATGGGCTATGTATAGAAAATTAAATAGCGGTTTCAATATGCATTCAAACCCCATCTCCTCCTTCAACCTCCTATGAGCCGAAGATAATAATTCCTCACCCGCTCTGGGATGACCACAGCATGCATTTGTCCATAATCCCCCTGAATGATATTTCGATGATGACCTTTTCTGGAGGAGCATCTCTCCTTGTGAATTGTAGATAATAATGGAAAAGGCACGGTGAATTCTTCCTTCCCGATGGATTTGCATCTTTTCCGCATACCCGGTTTCTGTATCGTGTCTATCCACGAGAATAAGCATCTCAGTCATACACTACTCTGGATAATCCTACACAACCGGTCAACTCCATTCTGACCAGTTGTTAATATCGAAATAACACATCACGATTTGGATTTCTGTGATCCTGCTGTTATGAACATAAATATTATTCATTTATGCCGTGTAAACCCAATCCTGTTTCAAATGGTTTCTATCAACATTATCTACACCTGGTACTTGCTTATTGTTGATCTCACGGATATTTATTGAAAATACGAACTTCCATTACACCTAGGCACTTGGAGGTAACTGATGACACTATTAGAGGATTATGAAATTACTCAATTCGTGTAATTTCTTCAATGTAAATCCACTGGTAAAAAAACGCGGGAACAGTTATTTCCCGAAAAATTCCGAGACCTCCTCTAAGTATTTACGTATAGGAAGTCCCTGCGGACATTTATCCTCGCATTCCCCGCACTTGATACAACAGGAGGCATACCCGGGTATTCCCCCTGAAAACGTACCGTTAAGAGCCCAGAGGTATACCCCGGTGGCTTTCTCCTGTGCATCGAATGCATATGCCTGATTATAATACGTGAAACACTGGGGAATATCGACACCTTTCTGGCACGGCATGCAGTAGCGGCAGCCAGTACATGGAATCTTCACCCGGGAGGCAAACGTGTCCCGCAGTTTTTCAACAACAGTAAGTTCTCCGGGAGAGAGGGAACCCGGCAGGCCCTGCTCTGCACTGGCAAGGTTTTCCCTGACTTGTTCCATTGCTGACATACCGGAGAGTACAACCGTGACTTCAGGGTGATTCCAGACCCAGCGGAGTCCCCATTCAGATGGGGTGCGATTGACCGGAGCTTCAAGGATATGCTGGTGAATTATGGGAACGTCCCCTGAGAGAAGACCACCCCGGAGCGGTTCCATGACGACAATGCCAAGACCCTGTTCGGATGCGTACTTCAGACCTTGAGTGCCTGCCTGTTCTTGTTCGTCCATGTAGTTATACTGGATTTGGGCAAATGTCCACTCATAAGCATCGACAATCTCCTTAAAGACCGGGAACTGGTCGTGGAAGGAAAACGCAGGATACCGGATCCGGCCGTCTGCTCTGGCACTGTCAAGGAATTCAAGAACTCCTAACTGGGAAAGGTTTTCCCATGTTTCGCGGCTGAGCCCGTGGAGGAGATAGAAATCGATATGATCCGTAGCGAGCCGAGTAAGTTGTTGGTCCAGGAACTGGTCCATCTCCTCCCGTTTGGTGACAAGCCAACTCGGGAGTTTGGTAGCCAGAAAAACCTTGTCGCGATACCCGTCGCCAAGTGCCCTGCCGATGACAACCTCGCTCTCCCCGTTGTGATATGGGTAGGCAGTATCGATATAATTGACCCCGCCATCAATGGCGGTCCGGATCATATCAGTTGCCTTCTGCACATCGACGTTTCCTCGAGCCTGCTGATTCTCTTCGGTGGGTAATCGCATGCACCCGAAACCGAGGATCGAGATATCGTCCCTGCACCGTGGGAACTTTCTGTACAGCATCATTTCACCTTTCTACATCCTACGAAGATCTTGTGGAGGTAAATAGGGATCAGGGACAAAAATGTCAGCAAGAGCGGTTATCCGCCTTCGTTGATTTGGTCTGCCAGCTCCTCGTTCGCCCAGTCTTTGAGTGACATGAGTAGTGGGATGACGGTCTGCCCTCGTGCTGTTAGGGCATACTCGACGTGGGGTGGCATGCCGGGAAACTCTGTACGGGAAACCAGGCGATCTTCTTCAAGGGCCCTAAGCTGCCGGGTAAGCATTTTCTGGGAGATATTAGGTAATTTCTCTTGAATTTCTCCGAAACGGAGTGGTGCGTCCTTAATTTTCCAGAGAATGAGCGGTTTCCATTTCCCACCTATCACGTCCATTGCCGCCTCAACCGAACAGACATACATCCGCTTTTTTGTCATATACCGGTATTCCTACCGCCGATAGTTTAATAGTTGCGTTTTGCTTTTCCATCCTGGGATTTTCCAGGTTTTCAGGAGCCAACAGGAAATGGCCACGATCCGATACTTAAAAAAAGTTCAATGATTAACTAATTCTGACAATGAGTAAGGGCAATGCTATAGCGCTCATCAGCAGGATACGGGAAAAAGCGAACCGGTTGATTGTACACGAACTGGAAGAACATGGTATCACCGGCATTGTTCCATCGCATGGTGATATTCTGCATTTTCTCTATCTTGAAAAATGCTGCACCATGAAGGATCTTGCTGCAAAGATCCACAGATCCAAACCCAATGTAACGGTTCTTGTCAATAAACTGGTTGAGTTTGGATATGTGAAAAAGGAGAAAAGTGCTGACGACAACCGGGTTACATATATTTCCCTTACAGAAAAGGGAGAAGGCCTGAAGCCGGTATTTATCTATGTCTCTAAAAAACTTCAGAAAGCAGTATATGGCGGTCTTTCTGAGGAGGAGTCCGAATCGCTTGAGAAATTACTCCAAAAGGTTTACGAAGAATTTCCAAAATTGGAGTGAACTCTCTTGGTCCATGCCGTCATCG
>NZ_DATMYY010000196.1:0-5545 GCF_035560735.1 Methanospirillum sp. | reverse complement strand
GAACAGAATGATCCGATCAAAAAATTCAGTATGCCATTGCTCATGTGACACCATTACCACAGTCTGGTTCTTCTCCTCATTGAGATGCCTGAATAGTTTGAGAATCGTTTGAGATGACTCAGTATCCAGGTTTGCACATGGTTCATCAGCAAACACAATCGCAGGACTGTTCATCAGTGAACGTGCTATTGCAACCCTCTGCTGCTGCCCGCCTGATAATTCCTTCCTGAGGTGATCGGCCCTGCCTCCGAGCCCGACGTCATCAACAAGCCCACCTGCTATCTCCATGACCTCGTGATAGTCACGACCCAGACCAAGTCCCGGAATAGCCACATTTTCAAGCACTGTCAAGTCTTCAATAAGAGCATAATCCTGGAAGACATACCCCATCTGCTCCAGACGAAAACGGGCCTTTTGTTCAGAAGTCATCAACGATGTCTCCTGTCCATTGATACATATCGTTCCTGAACTCGGGGTGTCAAGAAGGCCGACTTGGTGGAGAAACGTTGATTTTCCGCTCCCACTTGGCCCCATGATCCCAACGAATTCGCCCTTTTCAATACCGGTTGATACACCACGGAGTGCGTGAACCTGGACATTACCCATATGGTATGTTTTTGTCAGGTTTCCAGTCTTGACGATCATCCATTCACCAACTCCAGAATATCGCGATTTGCCGTCCGATAAGCAGGAATCAGGCCTGCGACAATTGAAACAATTCCAAGGGCCATAAACGACGGCAGGATTATCGTAAGATCCATTACCGGATACACGAAACCAGCCGGAAACTGAAGCGGTGAAGCCTTGAGATACTCCCTGATACAGGTAAAGATACAAAATCCAAGCAAGGCACCTGAACAGAAGATGAATAATACCTGGATTAAGTAATCCCTGATTATATCCCGCTCCGGAATTCCTACCGCCTTGAGGATTCCAATCTGTCTTCGCTGGTTGATCGTGTTGATATAGATAATGATGAAGATGACAATACTCGCGATAATGAGCGAGAAGACAACCATGATCATGCTCAGAAGGTTGAAACTCTTGATTGCGTCTCCAATCATTCCTTCCCCCTTCTGGGCGCTGGTTTTCACTTTATCCCGTATTCCATACTCAAGCAACCGGTTCTTTCCCTAATCAGGATCGGTTCCCGGGGTGAGGGAGACGAGGATTGTGGATGATCGATCACTTTGACCAAGAACTTCGGTTATCTCCTTTCTGGTGATAAATGCCTGTGAATCAGTATTGAAAAACCCGGTTTCAAATACCCCGCTGACTGACATTTTTTTGATGACACCATTTGCAAATGTCACATCCAGACTATCGCCGGTATGAACACCGCCAAGTGACTCCATCTTGTCTTTGCTCTCATCTTCATGTCCTGCAAGAATGCTTCCCATCAGAATGGTGTCCGTGTCCCCGTCTGAAAGATACCGCCCTTCTGTCATCTTTCCTGCAAGGTTGATAACCTCCCGGTCATCTGATGGAATGATGGCAACAATCCCGCGTGAAAGAGTCCGGGTATCAGATTCTAGAGAAGTACTGACCGATGCTCGGGAACTTGCAGCAGCAACCCCCGGGATTTTTTTTATCATCCTGATCTTCTCATGGGAACCTGAGATGAACGTGTTATCATCATCGGGATCAATGACAAGGTTTCCATACTGGTAATCTGTGACCTGTTTTGTGTATGCACTTGTAATCCCACCAACCAGTGATGGAAGAAAAACCATAAGGACAAATGACATGGCTACGACCAGAATGGTTAACACGAGAGTTCCCTTGTTTCCCCGTCTGATGGCCCGGGATGCCAGGTAGAAGGGTATGGACACCTTCTTCATTCAGTGTTCCTCTTTCGTTTCCACAGGAAAACCCCGCCCCCGAGAAGGATGATGATCCCCAGTACAGGAAGAACCGGCAAGTCTGGTTTTTTTGATACCGTGATCTCTATCGTATCCTTGAGTACATCAGTACTATTCCTGGTGTAGATAGAGACGGGAACCGGGATATCACCGGCTGGTGCATGCTGAATGTAAAAAACCGCCGGTGCATCATTATCAGGTTCTATCTTTCCAACAAACGCCTCTTTTGTTCCATTGAGTCCTGTATCAATCCTAGCCCTTACCCCATCTGCATCACCGGTTCCTGTATTTTCAATCCTGACGATCAGGCTAAACTGGGCACCCTCCTGGACTCTCACCGGATCGGTGGATACTGCAGATATTGATAACTCATGTTCTCCGGTAACCCTGACAGGAATCTCTTCGTTCTGCTCAATGATACGGCCGGAAGCAGTGTTAAACCTGATATAACATTGAACCGGATGAATTCCTTCAGTTACCTCTCTGCTTGTCAATATGGTAATATCAACAGGGATCTCATCACCCGGACCAAGCCTTCCGATGTGAATGGAACCAGGACTTGCAAGCGATACTTCCCTGTTTTCTGAACTTACATTCAGAATAACCTCACTTGCCGCAGTTTCGCCGGTGTTCTTGAGGATTAATTTTCCTGTCAGTTTCTGGCCTGGAACAACATGGTCAGGGAGAACTTTACTGATGAGAAGAGCCGGACTTTTTTGTACGAGCCGGTCATCGTTGACATTTACCGGTATCGGATATTTCAGGTTCCGCCCTCCCTGCGTAGCAATATGGAGTTCAGGGAAGTAAATCCCGGTCTTCTGGGGAGCTTTCACGAGGAAAGTGAGCGGGATAGACTGCCCGGGCCCGACTTCACCAACCCGCCGATAATCGCCTGATATAACCTCAAGACCGTTTCCAAAGATTTCAACATCATCGATGTAGGCATTGATCTCTTTGGTTTCGGTGACTGACTCCATCGTTTCACTCCCGGTTTTTAATGTCGTGGAGGCGGCTTTCGCGGTGTTGGAGACAGTAGCCGTGATAAGTGCAGAACCCCCGGGCATGATAACCTCTGGTTGAATCTGGTATCCTGTAATAACAATGGTGGGTTCACTGGCTAAGCAGAATCCACAGAATAATGAGAGGAAAAGAAGGCAGATGAGTACTGATGCTGATCCTGTTCTGATGAACCATACTATGGTTTTATGCAGGAATCTCCCGGAGTTAGAGATCTGTTCTGACATGTGTGTCATTATTACTGACACAAGTGTCATTATTACATTTTGAACCTAAATTACTGTGTATGCCACGGGTTTTGCCCGACTATAAGGAAGAGTCGCGAAAACAGATACTTCAGACTGCAACACGTCTCATACTCGAAAAAGGATACAAGAATGTGAATATGGGAGACATCGCTGCCGAGGCCGGGATGTCACGCCCAACATTGTATCTTTACTTCAGGGATAAAAAGGACCTGTTTATGGCAACATTACAGAACCTGATCGAGGAGGTGGGCGATGCCCTTGAAACATCTCTGGCTTCAAGTGATACATCACCTGATGGCGGTTTTTTTGATCGCGTTCACGAGATGTACGGAGATAAGTTTACCATGTTTTTTGAGATCATCAATACTACTGGCATTGATCCCGATCTGGTTCAGGAGATAGGCAGACTTCATGAGACGATACTGGACCGGATGACCACCCATATTGAAAACCGGATCCCGGCATGCAAAGACAGAATGGATCCCTATATTGTTTCAAATGCTCTCCTTGCCCTATTTATCGGACTCCAGATCAGGAGAAAAATAGGGCTTCCCCAGGATCAGGTGAGGGAATCATGGAATATAGTCCTTCACGCCCTGATCGGTGATACTTATGAGAAGCAACCAGACCTGGTGTGAACAGGTTTATTCCGACCTATCAGCCCATATCCCGTAAATCCGGGTAGCAATATCTTTCTGATAGATACTTTCACAAAGGGGATATTTCAGGATAATTCCAAGGGTTACTGGCGTTGAGCCTGTTTCAGCACCTGACTCTCGGTAAAGATCCTGGCATATGACTGGACCATATGCTTTGACATCATCGGTTTCACTTTCTTCTGAACCGGCCCAAGGCCCATCATTAGAGAGAGGAAGAATCGTGATAACCGTTTCCTGTACTGATACTGGGGGAAATCATAGAGGCCGTGCTTTTTGTAGTACCGGTGATCTGCCCTGAAGAATGGCCTCAGATCTCCCCATACGGCATCCCTCAGCACAATATGTCCGGCAACCGTCGGAAACATTGGAGGTTTATCATACCCATCAATTGCAGCCTGAACTGCCCGTTCTGCTGCTGACCTGATGAGTGCATCGATCTGGCCAGGATTTTTAGGTTCATCTGTGATAATATCTACGAGGTTGCCCCCACCCAGAAGACTGGTAAGGTTCTCTCTGAGTCCTGGAACCCTGACAAGCGGGCCTTCGATCATGAGTACCAGTTGTTTGTTTTCAAACCTGGGAACATGTCCAAGGAAAAAACTCCGGTCAAAGAACTGCTTCCAGGCAGCCGAGAGATAACGATCCCTAACGTATCCGGCATAGATGATGATATCTGCCAGTTCAATCTGCTCTTTCCAGAATGAACAGAATCCGTCTGAGTACACGCACTGATTATCAAATGCACACTGACAACAGCCCAGACATCCCCCTTTCATCCCGGTTTCATCAAGGTGCAGGGACTTCGCATCAGGGAATGCACAAGCCATCTGCCTGACCATTGCCTCAAGATTTGATCCCGGTGTTGCATCATGGAGGATCAGCACCTGTTTTACATGGGTTTCAACAGGGCTAATAGTTCCCGGAGTATATACTGCCGACCCGGCAGGAAGTGGAGGGTATGCTGGAAGCTCTGGTCTCTTCTCGTTGCAGGCCGAGAGAATATCCCTGCCGAAAAGAACCAGTTGATGTTGGTTCTTCGCTTCAAAAAGATCGTTCATTGCAGCAGAGAATGATCCTGCATAATTCATACCAAGATCTTCACTTATTCCCTGGAGATACTCGTGTACTTTCTGATCAAAGAAATGAACAGAGGTACTGAGTGAGGCTGCATATTTTCCTGTAAACAGATCCCGGGTATTTCGTTCGAATAAGAGTTCAACGAACCGTTTGTACTGGGCAGGGACATGCTGGAAGTACACCGGTGTGGCCCAGAGGATCAGATCTGCATTCCTGATGGCTGAACAGATCTCTTCCCACTCTTCTGGTTTCTTCTCAATTCCAACTATCTTTCTGCTGATGTGATGTGTAACAAAGGTATGATCAGGATTTGCCAGTTCAAGAAACCTGACATACTGCATAGTGACACTCGTTTCTCCTTTCGGACTTCCGTTCAGAACACATATCTGCATATTACTCCTCCTCATCGGTTTTTTTTTCGAACATCTGCAGCATCTTTGCTGCAAGTGGCCGGAATTTATCGGCTTTTACAAGAGCAATGCCACGCTTCTCATCACCCAGTACCATCAGGGTATCTCCCGGACTAATCCCGAATAAATCCCGGGCATTCTTTGGAATGACAATCTGGCCACGCTCTCCTACTTTTACTGTTCCGAAGATGTGTTTTCCATCTCCACAACTCTCATCTTCATACATCTGGATTATTCATCTCACAGATCACACTATTCACACTAGTATGATC
>NZ_DATMYY010000195.1:0-6441 GCF_035560735.1 Methanospirillum sp. | reverse complement strand
GGTTATTGTCCTGACTGATGGCCATATTACATTTGGCATTCTTGCAGATCAGATAACAGGGATTAGTCTTCTTCCTATCGAGGAGTTACAAAAGGCAGGCCCTGAATTTGCGCCAGGTGAACCGAATTATATTTTTGGTATTATGAATACAGGTCTGATGGTTATTAACGCAGCAGCAATTCTGGCAGATCCAAAAATGATTGTGGATCAATCCGGGGAATTAGAATATTCCGTAGTAGCAGGTCAGCGGGTGTGGTGAAAAATGTCTGGTAAGAGTATATTCTGGCAGGTAACTATTCAGGATATTTTGAAAGCGGGGTCTTTAGGAGTTCTGTGATGATTCAATTTTTTAGAGATTTGAAAGTAGGTACAAAAATTCTGGTTATCTGTCTCTTTCTAGCCATTATTCCGACGTTGCTGCTAGGTGTTGTGGCGTACTCCAGTTCTAGCAGTGTAATCAACGAACAGATTGAGACATTGCTTGAGACACAGGTTCAGGACATGAAAGGATGGACCAACGATGTCTATAAACTGACCCGTGTTAAGGTTAACAGTGACCTGAATGTTGTAAAGCAGAATTTTTACTCTAAAGGAACACCCTCTATCGTTGATGGAAATATGACACTTACCGATCGGAACGGAAACCGGTATGTTGTCAATAATAATTTTGAAATCGTTGATAAAGTTCAGGAACTTGTTGGTGGGGCTGCTACTGTCTTTCAGGTGTACAATGACTCATATGCTGTCCGCATCTCAACCAATGTTATCGGCACTGATGGGGAACGGGCAGTGGGCACTCATCTGACTGATAATGTGTATGATGTGGCTGTTAAGAAAGGGGAGACCTATTATGGCAGGCGTGATCTATTTGGCAAAAACTATGTTACTGCTTATGAACCGATAAAAGATCAGAATGGTGAAGTCATCGGTGTGCTCTTTGCAGGAACAGAAGAAGGACAGACACTGGATATCGTCAAAAAAAGTATCAACGAGACAACTGTTGGCAAGCATGGATACATGTACGTTTTTGATGGTTCCGGAAACGTATTGATACATCCAGCCCTCGCAGGACAAAATATCTCTGATATGAAATACATCAGGGAGATGTTTGACAAGAAGGAGGGATCCATAGCCCATAATTACAATGGGACAATGGTTTTTGATGCATACACCTACTATGAACCTCTTGACTGGTACATTGTCTCACGAGCAGATTTATCTGATTTTTCAGGCCCGATTGATACTCTTCGAAACACAATATTTGCATTGGTTACAGCTTCCATACTTATCGGTGCCATCGTCGCCATAATGTTCGGACGCTCAATATCCGTCCCTCTGCAGCAGGTTGTCGTTATGATCAAGGAACTTCGTAACGGCCACGTTTCTGCAAGATTAAAGATCCAGCGTCAGGATGAGATCGGTATCATGGCTGCTACGATGGATGAATTTGCAGATGATCTTCAGACCAATGTTGTGGAGACGATAAAGAAGATCGCTACCGGTGAGTACATCATTGAGTTCTCAGAGCCGGTGGATGATCGGGATGAGATCAGACCTGCTCTACGAATGATGGTTGAATCTTTAGATCATCTGCACAAAGAGACGATCAAACTAACCAATGTTGCCCGATCTGGTGATCTCTCTGTACGAGGTGATGAAACCGCATTTTCTGGTGGATATCGGATGATTATCGCAGGGTTCAATAAAACGCTTGAGACGATCACTGAGCCGGTAAATGAGGCTATGCGTCTTGCCCGGTATTATGCTTCAGGTGATTTCACTGCCCGGTTTGATGAAACGATTCCTGTTGCCGGTGAGTTCGTCGCATATCGGGATGCGTTAAATACTATCGGTATAGAACTCTCGCGATTGATGAAACTGATCACAGAAGAGTTATATGAGGGTGTCTCTGTGCTTTCTTCTGCGTCAAGCGAGATTCTTACTGTAACGACACAACTTTCTTCTGCAAGTTATCAAACCGCAGAAACTGTGAATGAGACCTCAGACACTGTTGAAGCAGTAAGAAAAAAGACAGAACTAGCAAACCAGAAGACCAAAGCTGTGTCTGAAAAAGCACTCCGGGCTATTCAGGTATCTGGTGAAGGACAGAGATCTGTGCAGGAAATACTTGATGGTATGAATCATATCCAGCGGCAGATGGATATGATTGGGATCAATGTTATCAAACTATCTGAACAGAGTCAGGCAATCGGAGAAATTATTGCCACTGTTACCGAGATCTCTGATCAGTCTAACTTCCTTGCGGTTAATGCTTCAATAGAAGCAGCAAAAGCCGGAGAATTCGGAAAAGGATTTGCAGTGGTGGCACATGAAATCCATAACCTTGCCCAACAATCAAAACAGGCAACAGCCAATATCAGGACAATCCTTACTGATATTCAGCGTGGTGTTACGTCAACTGTCGTCTCTACTGAGCGGGGAACTAAAACTGTGGCTGATGCTGCCCGTCTGACAAGTGATGCAAGAGAAGCAATTGAAGTGCTCACCCGAACCAGTGCAGATTCATCACAGGAAGCACTTGAGATAGCTACCTCAATTCAGGATCAGGTTGCTGGAATGGATCAGATATCTATGGCAATCGAGAAGATACGTGATGCAGCTCAAAAGAACCTTGATACAACCAGAAAAGCTGAAAAAACAGCAGAAGATTTACACGAACTCGGAGTCAGACTAAAGAAGATTACCGAACAGTATCACGTCTGAACCTGTAGCCATGATCAGTTCTGACGAAGAGTTCCACGAGTGGCTGCTTGCTACCTTCCGTGAAGAAGCTGATGAGATTCTCACAGATATATCCCAGGGTCTCATCAGTCTTGAAAAGGCAAATGAAGAAGATAAGGCTGACCTGATTGAAAAGGTTTTTAGGAAAACCCATAGTCTGAAAGGAGCCGCCCGTGCAGTAAATCTCAAAGAAATTGAGTCTATATGTCAGAACATAGAAAATGTTTTTTCAGCACTCAAACGAGAAGAGATTAGTTCAGACTCTGGAGTTTATGATCTGCTCCATCGTTCTATCACAGTCATCTATTCACTTCTTTCTTCCGACCCTTCGTCAGAATTGATCTCATCAGAGATTGTATGTGCCTTAAGAGTGTCTCTAATTGAGAAAAAAAAAGGAATCGTTTTAGAATCGGATGCCTTTCCAGAAATGATTGGAGCATCTAACCCCCCTTCTGGATGCGACAACGTTTTGGAGATTCAATCTTCTCATAAATATCTCTTAGAACCCGCTCCATCACAATTTCCTTCACCTGAATCCATTGTATCTGATCAGGAGATAAGGCGTGAACTAAAGACCGTTGGTCGAAATATTCCCGGAAATACTGCAGGTACTGACACTGTCAGGATTTCATCTCATAAATTAGACCAGCTGATAAGCGGTTCAGATGATCTTCTTACTACCAGGCTTTTTATTACACAACGCCTTCGGGAACTGGAAGAAATGATGAGTACGTTTTCTCTCTGGAAGTGGAACTATTCACAGATTGAAGGCGATCTTCACCAGATTCGCGAGTTTACATACGGAATTCAGAAGTCATCACTTCCCCCTGAAATTTTACTCCCCCTTGAGCGGTTAATTGGATTTTTAAAATCTGATCATGAGTTTGTGGTAAGTCTCCAGCATGATCTCTCGCTCCATATTCGTGCAACCGATGTGGATCGATCGGCTCTTGAGGTAAGCACGAGTGAGATATCAGATCTTATTCATGATGCTGTCCTCCTTCCGATATCAACAATTCTTTCACCATTTCACAAATTTGTTCGTGACTATTCACGCGAATCTGGAAAATTAGTGGACCTGAAGATAGAGGGTGGCGAGATTGAGATGGATCGACGTATTCTTGAAGCACTCAAGCCTGCGTTAATGCATCTGATCCATAATTCCATCGATCATGGGTTTGCAACACCTGATGTCAGACGTGCGAGAGGAAAACCGGATAGTGGTCTTCTTCTGGCCAGGGTGGCACCACATTCCGGAAGTAAAGTCAGTATTGAAATAATTGATGATGGTGCCGGTATCGATCGGAATATGGTTCGTGATATTGCTGTTGAAAAAGGCGTAATCTCCTCAAAACAGGCGCATCAATTGACTGATGAAGAAGCACTCTGGCTCATCTTCAGATCAGGTCTTTCAACTTGTCGAGAAGTCAGTGAGTTATCAGGCAGAGGACTTGGTCTGGCCATTGTCGATGATGTGGTGAGCAGGCTTGGGGGTGATGTCATGATCTCCTCAGAATCTCTGAAAGGAACATCAATTACCATAGTCTTGCCTGTCCGCATGGCTACTCTCCGAGGAGTCGTGGTAAGAGCAGGAGGTCAGACCTATGTGCTCCCTCTTCAGCAGGTTAAACAGGTTATCAGGGCTGATCCATCATTGTTCAATTATCGGGGATCACGTCTTGTGGCTCGCATTGACAAAGAAACTGTGAGGGTGGTCCTCCTGACTCAGGCACTTGGGATTCCTGATCCAGGACCGCGACTTACCGGTATCGCTCCAGTTCCTATTGTAACGATGGAGTATGGAGGCAGACAAATTGCATGCGTTGTAGATGAGGTGATTCAGGTACAGGAAATTGTGGTTAGACCACTAGGTAGCCTCCTTAAGAGCGTCAAACGAATCACGGGAGCTGTCATACTCGGTGATGGTACGGTGGCAATGGTCCTTGACCCCATTGAACTTATCCAGGAAGCTTTCATATCTGGGCGTCAGGAACGTCCTGTTGGTAAGACTGAACGTGAAGGGAGGAGGATCCTGGTCGTTGAAGATTCTGTCACATCACGTGCACTTTTAAAGAGAATTCTGGAGATGGCAGGATACCTAGTACAGACGGCATGTGATGGCGCTGATGCTTTCGCAAAACTTAAGGAGTATGAGTTTGATATGGTCGTATCTGATGTCGATATGCCCCGGATGAGTGGGTTCACTCTCACCGAAAAGATCAGGACAGATGACCGTTATGCTCGTATCAGAGTAGTTTTAATCACATCGCTTGATTCTGTTGAGGATCGAGAGCATGGAAGAGCAATTGGTGCAGATGCATATCTGGTGAAGAGTAGTTTTGAGAAAGACTCCTTCCTTACTGTCATCAGTGATCTTCTTTCTGGAAAACCACCTTCAAAGATGGAAAAAACTGGTTGAGAGATACATGGATACATCTGTCATATTGCCAAAGAAGATTCTAATTGTTGAGGATAACAGGACCCAGGCAGAGTATCTCCGCTATATCCTGTCAAAGGAAGGGTATTGTGTATCGCTTGCATCAAACGGTTCAGAGGCTCTTTCTGTAATCTTTGATAATAAGCCAGATCTTATTCTCACTGATGTTCTGATGCCTGAAATGGATGGGTATTCTCTCTGTCGGACAATAAAATCGGACCCAAATAATGCAGATATTCCCGTTATCCTGGTAACCAACCTGTATGATCCAATTGATGTAATCAAGGGTCTGGCTGCAGGTGCAGACAACTTCATCATCAAACCATTTGACCCATCCTCAATTAATGGAAGAATAATTGGTACATATCTCACAAGAAGCTATCCAGATCTTGCCAATCCGGATTTGGCCCTGGATGTCTCTTTTGCAGGTGAAGTCTTCAAAATTAGCGCAAATCGCAGACAGATCCTGAACATCCTCCTTTCAACGTATGAGATAGCTGTCAAGAATTATTCAGAGCTGCAGGAGACTCATGATAAACTCAATTACCTGAATGAAGAGCTTAAAAATACAGTTCAAGAACTGCAGAAGTCAAATTATGATTTGATTTATGAGAATTCAGAACGTGAACGGGTTGAAACTGCACTTGCAGGTGCAAACAATAAACTCCAACTCATGGCAACCATTACCCGTCATGATCTTTTAAATCAACTTACTTCACTTCAGGGATATCTTGAGATAGCCTATTCTGATCGTGAGGAAAATCCCGAAAATGCTTGGGCATTTATCAAGAAGGCCATGAAAATTGTCGGACAGACTGTAGAAACTGTTCGCTTTACAGATGAGTACCAGCATATCGGGATAAAATCTCCAGTATGGCAGGGCATCAGAAATCTCGTTGAAAATTCACTCAGGCATACCTCATTAAACCAGATTCGGCTGGACATTGACATACCTTCTGGTATTCAAATTTATGCAGATCCGCTAATTGAGAAGGTGTTTGCAAATCTGATCCATAACTCGGTAAAATATGGGATTAAAAACACTTTCATCAGATTTTACGTTGAAAATCGCGAAAATACTTTTTTTCTCATCTGTGATGATGATGGTGTAGGAATTCCGGTAGAAGAAAAAGAGAAGGTATTCACATTTCAGTACGGGAAGAATACCGGACTTGGCCTTTTCCTTTCACGTGAAATTCTCTCTATTACCGGTATAACCATCTTTGAGACCGGATGTCCCGGAACTGGAGCCCGGTTTGAGA
>NZ_DATMYY010000194.1:0-3117 GCF_035560735.1 Methanospirillum sp. | reverse complement strand
CTCTTTTTCCTGTAAATATGGTGACCATCATAATATGATAAAGGATGTACAATGATTCATCTAAAACACAAAAATAAAGATTATCGGCATAATGTCGGAATCTGTCTCTTCAACCAGAAGGGATTGGTGCTTGTCGCAGAGCGGCGGGACTTTAGAGGTTCATGGCAGATGCCCCAGGGAGGAGTTAAAGCCGGTGAAGAACCTGAAGATGCTGTTTTCAGGGAGATGAATGAAGAGATCGGAACTGATAACGGCCGTATAATCTCTAAAATCCCAGGATATTTATGTTATGATTTCCTTGAACCCACGCAATACAAGGGTCAGCAACAGGAGTGGTTTGCCCTGCTTTTCCTTGGAAAAGACACCGAAATAAATGTCCTGAAAGAACATAAAGGGAAAGAATCAGAATTTGTGAATTGGAGATGGGTACCACTTCAGGAAACGGTGGATTTGATAATTCCGTTTAAAAGGGAAGTGTATATGGTAGTCAGGGATTCATTTACTCCCATCGGTGAGGCGTTATCCCGTGGAGAGAAAGTCTACGAGGAATTACTCTAATAATGCAAACTTCTATCCAAGATCTGCGATATCATCAATAAGTTCTGATATCTCATCTTCGACACCATATCCACAATTTGAGGCATCAGCATGAGCTTTAATGAGGCGGTCTTCGATATTCAGTACATCAATAATTGCAGGACAGGTCTTTAGAATGGTAAACAAATCATTCATCGCAACGCTGAGCGATGAATACTTCGATTCTTCCATCCCCCCATATGTGCTGCAATATTTTACTATCTGCTCAATAAATACAAGTGTCAGATCAGCTATCCCGATAGGATCACCGGTCGCTTTCTTATAGCCTGATATGATCTTTTTAACAGGGGCAATCCTGGCTTTTCCAAAGCCTCGTTCAGGAAAGAACTCATGTATGATCTTCTTTATCCCGTCCTCCAGAAGACCGGCATATGCTCCTTTACCGCCAACTTTTCCCTGCAGGAATACCTTGTTCTCCTTATTCAGAGCATACAGATCATGAATGAGAGAGATGAGAGTATCTGCATCCAATCCGGTTAATTGAGTTTTTATGTCTCGCCAGGATACTGCCATGGACCCACATATACAGGTACGATCTCTCCAATATTCAGGATATTGGAGACACTCTTTTTCAGGTTGACTAAAAGCTGGAGGGTGTCTAAAAATTTATACCTAAAGCATGGTTAATTTATCTATGAAAATTTTGCTTCTGCTCGGCCTTTTCGTAGTACTAGGAATTGCTACCTGCGGATTTGTCCAGGCTGACACCATACAAACTACAGATGCTTCTTTGTCTCCCACTACTGTAATGGTTGAGTCAGTTCCACCAACCGGACCAACTCTTGCCACGTTATCAAATGAGAACCCAAATGCAAGCCTGCAGGCTGAACCAGGAATTATTATCCTTTCATTTCAGGCTAATGACCCCCAGACATTAATGATCAACCAGATATGCAAACAGGGCTGGGCACAATCAACGGAAACACGGACAACCAAGCCATATAATGGCACTCTTGCATTTGGAATCCCGACAAAGGATGAGTGCTCTATCAATATATCGAGTTCCGGTATCTGGACTGCACAGGTAAGCCAGTTTGATATAAGTAATCCCCTGAAGACACCAGTGAATCTATCCGGAACCGGTACCACTGTTTCACCACCCATTACGCTTGAGAAAGGAGAGTATTTCTTCCAGAGAGAAGAGACCGAGGCAGCATCGCCTCAGTATTATCTCACGTACTCAAACGGGAGTTATGTCATGGATGCGAGCAATACGTATGTCCAGCCGAATTTTAACAAAATCTCTCCACAAATATTCCGGATCGTTGATGTTCCCGAGTCTGGCACATATTTCCTGAGTGCAATTGCCGAAGATAACCCAAAGCCATGGAAGCTATCTATAATCTCAGTGCCACCAGCCCCGGTTATGGGACCTGGTCCGGCAATTCGCGAAACAGTATAATTCCGGGACCTGTTCTCCGGACCCTTTTTTTTCCTGACCGACAGGTTGAAAATAACGACACATTTAAAATTACGAACGATAATCTATCGATATAAGTGAGTGAAAGATCATGAATCATGGAACGTTGTTGAGTTTTCTGGTAATTTGTAGTATATGCGTTGTATGTCTGGCAGTTGCCGAGAATAATACAGGAGGAGATAAAACATCTGCCTCCGCGTGGAACGGAACATGGTCTAACCCTGATTATTTGATGTATATCACACAAAACCAGTCCGGGATAGCTGGAGAATATGTGCCAACCGATTTGAATGCATTAGATCCCGGACGACTTGAGGGAAATGTTTCTGATGATGGAAAAACGTTTTCAGGTATATGGGTGGAAACCGGGTCAAATACCTACAATCTATCAGATGATAAGATGTTATTTACCATTTCAGGATTTGCTGACCCATATGGTTCCATGAGTAAACCTGCAGGTTATTCATACAATGCATCAAGAATTGGTGAAATAATCGATCCCAAGAATCCCTGGACTGGTAACTGGGTAACAGAGAAAAAATCCTATAATCTTACGCAAAATGGATCTCACTTATCTGGTGTAAATGAGCCACTCACAAATGTGAATGATGAAGTAGGAAGCCTATCTGGAACTATATCTGAAAATGGTACCGTATATACCGGGAATTGGACAGAGAAAGGGAGGTTTACTTTTGTAATGGCAGATGACGGTTTATCGTATAATGCCACAATAACAAAGAGCCTTGATCCAAATGCATTTGTCGAGCATATGGTATTTTCAAAGTAACTTTTTTTCTGGAAAATGCTCCGCATTTTCATACGTTGGGCTGATGAGAACCATCATCCCTTTTTTCAATAGTGCAACGTACACCAGTGGAAATACCACTACCATCAACGGGATCGTGCTTATTCCATAATAGGTTCTTATCAGAACTGCTGAATCAGGACTCGGGTGGAGGCTGGGTAAACATACCAGTCACCTACTCATCAAATACCAGTTAGCAAATAGCATATCTCGAATGGGAGGGGTGATAAGATAAAACATGAGAGTCTGTGCCATGTAACCCGATAATTTTACATCATTTTCCAATAAACAGATG
>NZ_DATMYY010000193.1:0-2713 GCF_035560735.1 Methanospirillum sp. | reverse complement strand
ACTCAATATATGATTATAAAACCTTTCTAGAACTAACCAGCCTGGCTTTTCTTTATTTTATACCCCCAGCCGGGAAAGAAAGCCTGATTCCTGCTGCCATTGCAATGGGCATCCCCTGGCTTACCATATGCGCCACTCTTACATTCATCGATATCATCTCCTGCCTTTTTATGCTCTGGAATTTTGAGATCCTTGTACTGATTCCATTTATCGGGCCGAAACTGATACAGTTCATGCGTAGGGGCAATAATGTTTTAGCAAAACATGCATGGCTTGAACGACTTTATCTTGTCGGTCTTGCACTTTTTGTCTTTCTTCCTCTCCAGGGGACCGGGGCTGTTTCAGGAACTGTGCTTGGGAAGATGGCAGGGATGCCCCCGCTTGAGATCTTTTGCGCAATCAGTATGGGTTCAGCTCTTCACAGTCTGGTAATCGGACTATCAGCATATGCCCTGAATAAGTATCTGGGTCTCAATCTCTGGTACCTGGTGGTTTTTATCCTGGCGATGATTGTTGTGATCTCTGTGGGTTCATATTTCTGGTACCGCAATGTTGAGACAGAATATTCTCAAGACTAAGTGACTGATGATTAGGGCTCTATTTTTCTAATTCCTGTGTATACGAGGCCTGATCCAGGAGTAGAGAATAAGAGCAAATGATCCAAGGATACTTAAAAAAAAGAGTACGGAGACTCCGGCAAATATAAAGTTCCGGTATGCAGCGAGCCAGGGAATTATGGCGCAGAGATATCCAAACCCGCATACCAGTGGCGGCCAGAGAAATGCCCCGAGAATATTATATGCGGTAAAATGGTTGGGTTTCATCCTGCTGATTCCGGCAAGAAACGGGATAACAGTCCTGAGAATTGGGATGAAACGTCCTATGGTGATTGCCGTGTTTCCCCATTTGCAGTAAAACTCTCCACTGCGCTTCAGATCCTTCTCAGTAACAATTCGTGAGAAGTGTCTGGTGACAAAGGGCAGGCCAACATGGTATCCGAGCCGGTAACTGAGTTCGTATCCAAAAAAGCCTGCGAGGGTATACGCGATGAGGAGGTATGATATATCCAAAAATCCCCCTGCAGCTAGCATTCCGGTAAGAAAGAGCAGGGAATCTCCGGGAAGCCATAACATGGGTGGTATACCGTTCTCAAGCAGGATTATTAGAAACAGGATTAGGTAAAATGCAAGGCCGGCAGTGTCAGCAGCATTGGTGATATCGCCTGTCAAAAGCTGAGACAGAGCTTCGGTTAGCATCAGAGAAGATATATTGTGTTCCTCCATTTCTACTATGCTGCAACACAGATCCAACGCTTTAACCATTTTAGAGTAGACTTTGCTCTACCTGAGCCGGTAGAACCGGACGGAGTCTCCTCCCATGCATGAATACGGGATAGCTTATGATATTGTTGAGACTGCACGGCATGCGGCTATCGAGCACCATGCCAGGGCGGTTACGAAAGTCTGCGTGGATGTCGGTGAGATCTCGATGATCAACCCTGATCAGGTTGAATTTCTCTTCAATACCCTGGTTGAAGATGAACCACTCTTTGCAGGTGCCAAACTGGTTTGTTCAGTAATACCGCCTGAAACGCATTGTGAATGCGGGTATGTGGGCAATGAGATCTATATCTGCCCAAAGTGTGGTGCACTTCCATCTATTGAGAAGGGTAGGGAGATCGTGGTTACAAATATTGAGATAGAGGCTGAAGGGGAATGAAAGTAACACTGATGCATGGAGCCGGCGGTGAAGTGATGGGTGAGGTGATAGACATTGTCTCAAAGATCACCAATAAGAACGCCGGAGGAATCGGTCTTGAATCACTTGATGACGGAGCTGTTATCCCGATAGGGAACTCTCAAGTCGTCTTCACCACAGATTCGCATATTGTTCGTCCTCTCTTTTTCCCGGGCGGAGATATCGGGAGGATATCGGTCTGTGGGACTATCAATGATATCGCCATGATGGGTGGAAAGCCAATCGCAATTTCATGTGGGCTGGTTCTTGAGGAAGGATTTGAGTTTGAGGATATCAACCGGATTGTCGCCTCGATGAATGACGCTCTCAATGAATCCGGGGTAGCTCTCGTTACCGGTGATACCAAGGTGATGGAGAAAGGCAGTCTTGATAAGGTCATGATCAACACCGCCGGCATCGGAGTTGTAGAAACTGTGGTCAGGGACTGTGGTCTGCAGGTCGGGGATGTTATCATTGTTTCCGGATCTCTTGGTGATCATGGGTTTGCTGTCCTTGCGAGCCGTGAGGGATTCGAGTTTGGCGATCAGATAATCTCAGATGTTGCTCCTCTCGCCGGGATGGTGCAGGAAGCAATGAAAGCAGGTTGCATTCATGCAATGAAGGATCCAACCCGTGGCGGGTTTGCAAGTGCGATAAATGAAATGGCTCGAAAGTCAGAGGTCCAGGTAAGGATATCCGAAGAAGCCCTGCCGATCCGATCTGCAGTAAAGAGTGCCTCAATGCTGCTTGGGATTGATCCCCTCGAAGTTGCCAACGAAGGAAAGGTTGTAATGGGAGTTAAGGCTGAAGATGCTGAAAATATTCTTGATGCTCTTAAGTCTCATAAATATGGAAAGGATGCTGCAATTGTTGGAAGGGTGGTATCTGGAAAGGGAGTCATCATGGAAACCACTGCTGGCGGTGAGAGGTTTATTGAGACTCCGCTTGGTGATCCGGTACCGAGGGTCTGCTAGAA
>NZ_DATMYY010000192.1:0-3051 GCF_035560735.1 Methanospirillum sp. | reverse complement strand
GCACTGACAACGCTATATGGGAACACTGCTAATCTGTTGAGGTGACAGCAAAAGCTCTCCTGCCTCATGATATTCCCATAGGGGGATTAATATCAATTATCTTCAGAACTCAGGCAATATTCCTGAATCACCATCTTCGTTCACTCGGTCTCTCATGCGGTCAGTTCCCTGTTCTCATGTTTCTCAAGGAACATCAGAATGTTACACAGGAGACACTGGCACGCCACTTTCATATCGACAGAGGGACAATTGCCAGGTCAGTAAAAAAACTTGAAGATGCCGGCTATGTTATCAGAAATATAGATCCAGACAACAGAAGGGCTGTAAAATTATTTCTTTCAGAGAAAGGGGTATCTATTATCTCTGATTTGATTCGGATTGATACCGAATGGGAAATGACTGCCTCATCTAGACTCAATGAGGAAGAAATGACCCAGTTCAAAGATCTTCTCTGGAGAGTGGCTTTTGCCAGCATCAAAGGGGTCAATGATATCGGCGAAAATTCCTTTGCTTCATGCTGCTCCGGAGGTGAATGTGCATGAATTCTTCTCAGGAGACAGAGGGTGTTAATCTCCTTAAAGGCGATCCAAAAGTTGCGATCCTAAAACTCTCAATCCCGATGATCATCGCAATGCTGCTGATGTCAACCTACAACCTGGTAAATGCCGTCTGGGTGGCAGGTCTGGGATCAGACGCATTAGCTGCGGTTGGATTCATCACACCCCTTTTTATGGTACTCATAGGCCTCGGAAACGGGCTTGGAGCAGGCGCCACCTCGGTTATTGCCAGGAGAATAGGTGCAGGAGACAGGGATGGTGCAAACGGTGCAGCGATGCAGGCAATTTTACTGGTGCTCGGAATTTCGGTGGTCATCACCGTCCTCCTGATTGCACTATCACGCCCGCTGATGCTCCTTTTTGGTGCTGGAAAAACCGTAGACCTGGCAGTTGAATACGGAAACATCGTCTTTCTCGGTACAGTCCTGATCCTCTTTACCAATGTAGTGTATGCAATTCTCAGGGCAGAGGGAGACACCAAGAGGACAATGTATGTGATGGGAGCCTCGTCTATCCTGAACATCATCCTCGATCCGATTCTCATTTATTATTTTAAAATGGGGATTGCAGGTGCTGCATGGGGAATGATCGTGTCACTGATACTGGTGACTGTAGTACTTCTCTACTGGTTCCTCATCAAAAAAGATACATACGTAAACCTGTCATGGAATGTCAATCTCAAAGAAGCCAAAAATATCAGAGATATCCTCGCTGTAGGACTTCCGGCAAGCTGCGAGTTTTTTCTCATGTCATTTCTGGCGATATTTATCAACGCTATGCTGGTTATGGTTTCAGGAACAGATGCAGTTGCGGTATACACAGCCGGTTGGCGGGTTGTATTCTTTGCGATAATCCCACTTGTTGCAATATCTACCTCTGTCGTCTCTGTAACAGGTGCAGCATACGGAGGACGGCACTTTGAGAAGTTCCCGGTAATTCATTCATTTTCAATCCTATTGGGAATAGGAATCGCAATAGCCATCAGCATCCTGACCTGGGTGTTTGCATCTCAGATCTCATTTATCTTCACCTATTCAGCAGAAGGAGCACATCTTGCACCAGCAATCGCGTCCTTTCTCGCCACGATGTGCATTTTCTATCCGTTTGTTCCACCAGGAATCATGTCCTCATCTATCTTCCAGGGAACCGGACGGGGTATCTCATCTCTGATACTAAATGTGCTTCGAAACATGGTCTTCATGGCCTCATCAGCATACCTCCTTGGAGTTGTCTTCGGACTTGGTGAGCACGGAGTATGGTATGGAATAGTAATCGGTGATATTCTTGGAGGAATAGTTGGATATATATGGGTCAGGATGTATATCAGCCGGCTTATGCGATATGCCTGATTTGAGAAAAAAAGTATTCGGATTTTAATGTTTCATGACTGCAACTCTCCATGGCATACCATGGAGTGACATTGTGGTCCATGCAATCTTAACATCTTCCTTATTTATTCCAGAATATGTATCTATACCGGCTCTCGCATTTTGCAGATGCACTGCAGATTTAAGAAGTGAGGGTGAAGCATTAAACTCAGGATCACTCCAGGCTGACCTGCCAATCTGGGTTGAATCACTTTCTGCGAGTGCTGTCCCTTCAGGTTGCTCTACCATGAGCGAATAACCGGACTCTTTGAGTATCTGCATCTTGTCAGGCGAGACGAGCACAGCCGGATCCACGAGAGCAGAAACATATCCGGTGATGGTTTTTTGCTTTGATACAACCGGATACGTGATGACAACTGCATCCTTTCCTTCAACTGTTTTCATGTATGTGCTCATTGTAGGAGCAGGATAAGAAATTATGCTGGCAATATTTGGCGTATTTGAAAGATCTGTCCCGATTGATGACTGATACATATCAGGATAAACGGCAGTTATCCGCCCTGACTTGTCCAGAAAAGAGGATTCATATAGTCCCATCTGGTTCATATCAGGGTTTTCAACGAGTGAGGAGAGGAGAAGGCTCTGGTTCTCTTTTGAAACCTCATTGCTGCTTAAGTCTGCTGCAACATCAACCAGTGCCCCGTCGATAGTATCAAGTCTTTTCTGCAGGTCTGCAGAGATCCTGCCAAGTACCTGGAAGATCTGATCGTCAGATAAATCCGGTTTATTTGTTTCAGATTCAAACCAGGCCTGCTCAGTCACTCCTCCCCCATTCAGTGGAGTTACATTTTCTACAGAGACCATAGTCCCCCACATCCGGGAAGAGACCATATCAGTCTGAGGAGTTGCAGTCCCGGAGATTCTGAGGCCATCTACCGCATACTGGGCTGGAAGGTTAGTTGGAAGAAGTTGATCTCCTGTTTCAGTAATAATCCCAAAGAAACCCCCTTCCAGATCCTGATATACCATTGTCCCAACAAAGGGGAAGGAATCTGAAGCAGCAGTAGCCTGGGCACTGACACCAGAAAAGAGTGCCAGTATCATTATCGCTAACAGAACTACAAATCCGGTAGAATTCTTGCCCATCGAAGTCACAAATTTTACAT
>NZ_DATMYY010000191.1:0-2835 GCF_035560735.1 Methanospirillum sp. | reverse complement strand
AAAATCCTCATGCAATCATAACCATCACTCCCGATTTAAAAATTACAAATGTTAATCCTGCTTTCTCCAGAATTATGGGATATACGTATGAAGAAAGTATCAGGATGAAACTAAGTGATCTTAGGGTTCTTGAGCGGGATGGAGGGTCAATTAGTGAGGGTTTACAGACGAAAAAACCCGTATTTGGTAAATTAATTGCTGATTCTCCTGTAGGTATCAGGCATCTTCAATATGTTTACATCCCGATATTGGACAAAAAAGGAGAAGTCATTAAGTTCCTTGAAATTTTCTCTGATCTCACAGAGCAGCGGAACCTCATTGCATATTATGAGTCTATTCTTGATGCTGTGCCTCTTCCAATTCATGTCACAGATACAGACATGAACTGGACGTACATGAATAAGCCGTTTGAGACTATTCTCCAGAATAACCGGGTGATTCAGGATAGAAAATCTGCATATGGAAAACCCTGCTCAAATGCCAACGCCAATATATGTAAAACTAATGAATGTGGTATTCACCAGCTCAGAACAACCGGAAAGAATGAGACATTCTTTGATTGGATGGGCGCTTCCAACAAGCAAACTACAGCTCCTGTTATAAATGCCAGTGGGGAAACGGTCGGGTATGTCGAGACGGTTCAGGATCTCACTGAGCAGATCAGGATGATTGAGTTCTTACAAAAAGAGGTGGCTCGTCTTTCTGAAAATATTGTGAGATTAAGTGAAGGTAATTTTGATCTGAATATGAAGATGACTGAGTCAGATAAGTATTCAGAGAAAGCAAAAGGGATGTTTGAAGAGATCAATTCAAGTATATCTACCCTCGTCGCTGCACTTCAGAATCTCATTGAGGATGCAAATAATCTTGCAAATGATGCTACTAATGGAAACCTGAAAGCACGGGCAAATATTGAGCAACATCATGGAGAATTCAGAAAGATTGTCGAGGGATTAAATCAGACTCTTGATAGTGTTATTCTGCCAATCAATGAATCACTTAATGTCTGTGAAAATTATGCATCTTATGATTTCACAGTCCGGTTCTCTTCTTCCCTTGATATCAAAGGAGACTGGATTCAGTTTAAGAATGCTCTAAATAAGATTGGTGAGAGTATTTGTGATGCTATCAGTCTTATCAATAAAAATCTCTATGATTTAACAAACAGCGCTGAGGAAGCACACATAAGTGTAGCCGAAGTAGTCACCGGAGCCCAGCAGGTCGCCGTAAATACCGGGAAGGTCAGTCAGAATGCTGATCAAGGTGGAGATGGAATAGTACAGGTTCTCAAGGCGATGGAAGACCTGAATATGACGGTCAGTGCTGTTTCTCAAAAAGCTGAATCTGTATCCGTTGCATCTGATCAGGCAAACAATCTGGCAAAAGACGGGATAAATCTTGCACATCAGTCAGAAAAGGCGATGGAAGATATAACTCATTCAGCCAGGGAAGTTGATACCATTGTCACCGGAATTAATACCCAAATGGATGAGATTGGAAAGATTGTCAGGTTAATTTCAGACATTGCAAACCAGACTAATCTGTTAGCACTAAATGCAGCAATAGAGGCAGCCCGGGCTGGTGAAGCAGGCAGAGGGTTTGCTGTGGTTGCGGCGGAAGTGAAATCACTTGCCCAGGACTCACGAAAATCCGCAGAAAATATTGAGGACATGATTGCAGCTCTTCAAACCAAAGCAAAACAAGCGACACAAGCCATGGGTAAATCAAACCAGGCTGTGCAGGACGGAAGTGCCGCACTAGGGCAGACCCTGACTGCATTCAATAAAATAGCAGATACTATCGAGAATATTAACCGGAATACTGTTGAAGTAGCGTCGGCTTCAGAAGAGCAGGCTGCATCTGTAGAAGAAGTAACAGCCAGTATCCAGGAAGTATCTAACCTCATGCAAAATACCTCACATGAGGCTGGTGATGCTGCTGCTGCAACTGAAGAAGCGAGTGCATCAATCGATGAAGTTGGACGTATTATCAATGGAGTTGTAGGTATCGTTCAGAATATCTCTGAAGAAATGACCAAGTTCAAGGTTGAATAGAACCGGGATAAATTCTAACGATATCTGATGGGTTAAATCAGGAGTTGTAATGAGTAAGATGAGGAGATTCAGATTGATGAGTTACTTATGGGAGGTAGTAACTTTCAATCTTCCTCTTTGATCTAAACAATAAGAGATCATTTTTAATCTCTCCGTATATGTCGTAAATCTGGTAACCTGTCTTATATTGCATTAGAATTCACTTTGATTTTTGTCCTTGAATATAATTTTTAAAAATAATTAGTCCTAACCTCATCGGATGGTTTGTATGAATGAGAAGATAGAAGAAGAACGTACCTGTATTCTTCGAGCTCTGGATAGTGAAGATACCTGTATATCCATATCAGCAATAGCATTGTATACCGGACTAAACCGCCATGCTGTTGCCCGCCATATGGATTCGCTGGAAATGCTTGGAAAGGTAAGAAAACTGGATGTAGGAAGGGCAAAAAAGTATCTGCTAGTTAAAAAAATTCCTGAATATGGGCTTATTGATATCAGTACTGACTTTATTCTTATTGTAAACCCCCAATTGTCAGTTCAATATCTGAATGAAGCAGCAGCCCGGCATTTTAAAACATCTTTACAGGATTGTATCGGGAAGGATATCAGGGCTTTAAAATTTCCTTTGTTATTGCATCGTGACTTTATCAGGACCCTCAATTCATTTACGTATGAAAAATCAGAGAAGGTAACTCTACAGGATAATAATGGGTCCTGGTTTGAGATAACTCTCCTTGGTTTTTCTCTTCTTGCAGCTCCAAACCAGATAGCAATAATC
>NZ_DATMYY010000190.1:0-3119 GCF_035560735.1 Methanospirillum sp. | reverse complement strand
TTCTGAACCTGAATTGTGTGTATCTTTTTTTCTCATAGCGAATCGTCGCTAAAATATCACTGTGTTCTAATAATTAACTTGAATAGGGCAAACTTTAACCCCCCATCCACTAACCATTGAATCAGAGGTTGATACCCCCGGATATCAGGAGTGTTGCCTCGAAGGTCTGTAAACAGGAATATCCGCATAAGATCCATCTCCTGAGTGGTATATGTGGCGTCGGTTTCCGGATATACGATCCGGCCGGCAAAACCGGTCTCCATAACAACTGTTGCATCGGGTGGTTCGACCCACGGGCCCCCGTTCTGCATTCATGGATCACCTACCAGACACATCAACCCCACCAGACAGCACGTGTCAGATCCGGATGACCCCCCGGCGTTCCATATGACCGTGGAGATGGACTACATCATTCCCATCCCCCTGATTGCATCCCGTCAGGGATTCCTTTTTACAACCTTTCCCTTAACTGATATGTCCCTTTCCCATACCTATATTAATCCCGGATTGTTTTCAGGGAGTATTTGCCTGATTGTCTGTACCGGATTCAAATCGGTGTTTTTCTGTTTTCGGTTATCTTTGTAAGTATCATCAGCGGTCCTGGAAGTGTATCAGAACTGTTTCCACTCCGACTTTTTTAAATCAGATCTGATCCCTGTTCACAACTATCCGAAAAGACTTGGATATGAAAAAAAGGAGTTTGATATTACTCGTTTGGTGATTTATATATGGCTTATTAATGGTGTATTGTATCTTTAGGATCCTGCATGATCTCCCTGAATCGATGATTCATTTTGCTATCAGATAGGCATTCTTCTATGAAAGCAACAACACGGGTAAGTTTATCACAAGAATCTGGAGAGAGCCCGTGTTCCATGATACAGGCTTCACTGTCTGCTGTCCCTGCCTCAACTCCTGCAAGTTCGAGTAGTCTTCTGATAATGAGATGTGAATCCTTGGTTCTTCTGGCAATACGGGATCCTGCATCGGTGAGTGTAACGCCCCCATACGGCTCGTAATTTACCAGACCTGCATCAGAAAGACGTTTAAAACCATCCGTCACCGTCGCTGGAGTTATCTGAAGGGCTGCTGCGATGTCACGTGATTTTGCATATCCCTTCTCCTGCACTATTTCAAAAATTACCTCGAGGAGATCCTCTTTTCGTTGTGATATTTTATCTTCTGCCATTTGATCTCCTCTGTGTCTGATGTGACGTGTCTATTAAAATCTGATTAATATCTGGATCTTATTGATGATATACTCTGGCTGTTTAAACTGATAATTAGCATATTTAAAAATGATCTGTTTATTGTCCCTGTTTGCTACATATGTTCAGAAAGTTTGTGATGAGCCATTCATTTCTGACTTCTGGATGGAATAGAACGCCATACCAAGGACGGTCGTTGGTTCGGATCATCTGGATTCCTGATGCAGACCTTGCGAGGACGGTTACATTCCCTGATGTTTCGACTCCTGAACGGTGTAATTCCCACCCGGTAAACTGTTCTTTTCCATCAACGATCTGATCTCTATTTACGCATCTTATCTCTGTCATTCCTACCGCCTCTGATGGGACAAGCCTTCCTCCATAAGTTATTGTAATCAATTGCATCCCGGCACAAATTCCGAGCACAGGACCGGCCCATTGCAATACCCATTCAGGGATTCCTATGGAGAGGTAGTGATCATCCATCAGTGAAGTACCAGTTAGGATAATCCCCTTCAGGTTACTAGGTCTCTCGTGTGTGGCTAGCGGGAGAACAATGGTATTAAATCCGGCAATCTGGACTATGTTTGTAATCGGGCTTACAAATTCATACTTAAGCAGGGAAAGATCCTGTCTTGTACAATCAAGGATCGTGATCATTTAACCTCCAACTCAGCCCCGGTAATCAGGAATCTTCCGTTATGGTTCTTGTAAACCATCTCTGATCCTGTAATGACGATACGCCGTGTGAAGAAGGGGGCATCACAAACAAAGCTCTCGTATTCTCCCCCTTCACCTGTAAGCGAGATACCATACTTATCACTGATTGACATCAGCCGGGTTACAAATCCTAGGTCGATCCTTCTACCGAGCCAGGTTTCATCAAATGGTGCTGAGAAAATTCCTGCAATATAGATCTCAAATCGGTTATCTATCAAATCCTTCAGGTATTCATTCTGATTGCAGAGCCAGAGTGGGTTGAATGACCAGAGCCCTAGGTCCAGACAAATACGCTGAACGCGTGCAGCCTGGTATACTGATTGAATAGCGCCGGAAACAACTCCATTAATCTCAAATAGGTTTACAGCCTCCTGAAGTGAAGCTTTGAGATCATCAAGTTCGGCTTCTACCTGACCTGCTGTCTGCCATTCGATCAGTGGAATACCTGCTGCTTCAGCCTGGAGACGGGTCAGTTCGATGTTTGGGGTATGAAACATGTAACTGTCAGTATTCTTTGATCGGATCGTAACGAAACAGACAACTTCATCAGTTTGCATTGCTTTCCAGCATGAGTATAAAGAATCCTTCCCTCCTGAAAGAAGAACTGCCAGTCTCATATCCTTTCTCCTGAGTAATTGGCTCTCTTCTCTTCAGAAAAAGATCTCCCATCATTCCTGAGCAAACCTCTTACAATTACATCCTCTCTGACTCCATCCTTCAGAAAATGCTCTCTGAGTAACCCTTCCTTTTTCATTCCGAGTTTCTCCAGCACTCTGCCAGATGCCAGGTTTCTTACAAAATGTGATGCTGTTATCCGGTGCAGAAGTAACCCATCAAATGCGTATGTAATGACTGCTTCTGCTGCTTCGGTTGCATATCCATGGTTCCAGAATGGGAATCCTATCCAGTATCCAAGCTCGGCACGGGCATGTTCGGGTTCAAGCGTGAGTCCGATCGCACCGATTATCCATCCATCTTCTTTCCGTGTTACTGCAAAAACCACCTGTGATCCCTCAGAGTACCATATCTCATGGGAGGCTATCCAGATCTCTGCCAAACCGGGCATATAAGGGTGGGGAATATTTATACAGCCGTGGGCAACCTCTTCTGACCCGACAAGTTCCTTTACGATACCTGCCTCTTCAAAAAGAAATTTCCTCATTATGAGCCTATCTGTCTTCAGGATTGGAT
>NZ_DATMYY010000189.1:0-2063 GCF_035560735.1 Methanospirillum sp. | reverse complement strand
ACTCTGATAAGACAATAGGTCACCTTGGTTTGGTAGTTGGTAGTTACGATGAGTTACATATCGGAACTATAATCGATCGCCTGATCCCCAAAAATGGTCCACATACTTTTAGTCATGGTGACATTGTCAAGGCAATGACTATCAATGGTCTGGGTTATATTGAACGTCGTCTCTATCTTTTTCCCGCCTTCTTTACCGATCTATCACTCAAACGTCTCTTCAATAAAGATATCACTGCAAATCAACTGAATGATGATGTCATGGGTCGTACTCTCGATGGCATTGCGGCATTTGGCCCTACAGAACTATTCAATCACATCGTTTCCGACTGTTTGGAACGAGATCAATTCGCTATCAATCTTGTGAATGCCGATACCACAAACTTCAGTGTTTATGGGGATTATGATTCAGACAGCAATACTGAGGATATCGAGATCACCTATGGTCATCCGAAAGATGGTCGGTGGGATTTGAAAAGATTCGTCCTTGGGATGTCTACAAACCAGTATGGAATCCCCCTGATGCTTCAGACTTTTTCAGGCAATGAATCAGATAAAAAGTCCCTGCTCCGAATGGTGACTGGAATTAAGGAGAACCTGAAAATAGGTGAAAAAGTTCTCCATGTGGCAGATGCTGCATTTTATACAGAAGAGAATCTCCAGACGCTAGGGATTCATACCTTCTGGATCAGCAGGGTTCCAATGGTAATATTAGAGGCTGATGAACTTCGGAGAATCGACGAGCCTTTTATCTCTTGTAGTGATGCTCGCTACTCACATTATTCTTCATTCTCTGATTATGCCGGAATTCTCCAAAAGTGGTATGTCTTTGACTCAAGTGAACAACAAAAACGTAAAGAGATCACATTTGAGAAGAAGATCGAGAAGGAACTAGATAAATCTCGGAAATCTCTAAAACACTTGACTTCAAAACGCTTCGCCTGTGAACCTGATGCACAAAACGCTATCAATGACTGGATCGTGAAACATCCCTGGATAGAATTTGATTCATGTTCGGTTAAAAAGGTCCATGAAAGGGTTGAAAAGAAAAGGGGACGACCGGCCAAAGATGAGACACTTATTATAAAATACGCCATTGAAGGAGGTATCTCTCTAAACAAAGGATATGTTGAGAGGGAAAGAGCAATTCTTGGCCGATTTATTGTAACTACAAATGATCTCGATCTAGATCCTGAATCTGCTTTGTCATACTACAAGGGGCAGTACCAGGTTAAAAAAGGATTCAGATTCCTCAAAGACAAAACATTCAGAGTATCTGAAGTGTTTTTGAAAAACATTGGACACATACAGGCACTCGCCATGATCATGGTACTCTGTCTGTATGTGTATGCAGTTTCTGAGTATAAACTCCGGAAAAGCTTAAAGGAGTCAAATGAGACTGTGCCAAGTCAGATCGGGAAACCAACTAAAAACCCAACTATGAGATGGGTATTCTTTTTGTTCCGGAGAGTCGGGGAATTATCATTAAAGATTGAAGGAAAGGTCGTAACGAAAGTTCTTAATTTGGATGACACGATTCGGAAAATTCTTAAATTGCTGGAACCAGAGTATGAAAAATATTATTTTTCTTAAAGGACCGCGGAATGTGGGATAATTGCTTAAGAATTTTTTATATCCTTGTGAGTGAAACATTATGCCCTTATAGAACACAATCTATAATCCGGTCAATCGGAGCAGTGATGATACGAATATTATATGTCGATGATTCACGGGAAATATTGGATATTGGGAAAGCATTACTGGAAATGAATCCCGATTTCAGAGTAGATATCACCTTATCAAGTACCAATGCTCTGACTCTCCTGAAACAAAATACATATCACGTCATCATCTCTGATTACTTTATGCCTGATAACGACGGGATAGTATTCTTAAAACAGGTTCGAAAATATAATAAAACCATCCCCTTTATTGTCTTTACAGGAAGGGGAGATGAATCAACAGTAATAGAAGCGTTAAATAGTGGAGCTGATTTTTATCTCAAAAAAGGCCCTGAAGTCAGGACACTGTTTACAGAAATCTCTCAAATCATACACATATTAG
>NZ_DATMYY010000188.1:0-2575 GCF_035560735.1 Methanospirillum sp. | reverse complement strand
TTTAATGAATTTGTGTTACAAAGTCACTGGGCCTCCCTTTCTTATGAAACTTCTATATGGCTCTTTTGCCTGTAGGGAAACAAATAGATAGTGCTTTATGCCATGGCGTAGAGTCAATATCACTACTGATGTAATTGGTAACACTTTGTAAAAGTAAAATCAATTATGTCCGATGTAGTACTATCAAGTGAAGGTAAAAATTATGAAAGTTGCAATACTTGGAGCGGGATGTTATCGGACACATGCCGCAGCGGGAATCACGAACTTTTCTCGAGCATGCGCCGTTGCCGAGAAGGTACAGAAGCCTGAAATTGCGATGACCCATTCAACCATTATTATGGGTGCTGAACTTCGTGAATTAGCAGGAATCAAGGATATTGTTGTCTCTGATCCTATCTTTGACAACCAGTTTACTATCATAGACGACTTTGCATACGAGGATGTGATCGCCGCACACAAGACCAATCCTGAGAGCATCATGCCACAGATCAGGGCGAAGGTAAAAGAAGTTGCCAAGGATCTTCCAAAACCACCAAAAGGCGCAATCCACTTCACTCACCCTGAAAAAGTCGGCCTTAAGGTTACAACTGATGACAAGGAAGCAGTCGCCGATGCAGACTGGATCATTACCTGGCTGCCAAAAGGAGATATGCAGAAAGGTATCATCGAGAAATTCGCAGGTGACATAAAAGAAGGTGCCATCATCACCCATGCATGCACCATCCCAACCACCAAGTTCTACCATATCTTTGAAGAGCTCAACATTGCAAACAAGGTCAATGTCTCCTCGTATCATCCTGGGGCAGTTCCTGAGATGAAAGGACAGGCATTTATCTCTGAAGGGTATGCCAACGAAGAGACAATTAAGAAACTCTACGAGATCGGAGCACTTGCACGGGGCGAAGCGTTTAAACTCCCGGCAGAACTTCTTGGACCTGTCTGTGATATGTGTGCAGCTCTTACTGCAGTGACATATGCCGGTTTGCTCACGTACCGTGAGTCCGTCATGAATGTTCTTGGAGCTCCGGCCAGCTTTACCCAGATGATGGCAAAGGAATCACTTGAACAGGTGACTGCACTCATGACAAAAGTGGGGATCAAAAACCTTGAAGAGCACCTTGACCCCGGTGTATTCCTAGGCACTGCCGACTCCATGAACTTTGGAGCGGTTGGTGAGATCCTGCCAACTATTCTTCAGGCTCTTGAAAAGAGAAAGAATAAGGCATGCACCCCTGATGGAATGTGCAAGTAATCGCCATCAGTTTGAAAAACTCTCGCAAGAGGCCAGGTATTTAAGGTCACGGAGATCTTCTCAGGATCTCCGTTTTGTGGTGTTCTCTCCAGATGAAAAACAAGGAATCTCATGTTCTTTCCTGAAACAGTCATCACCGGATGCGGAAATCCGCTCTATGCAGATGATGGGTTCGGGCCTGCAGTGATACAGAACCTGAAGACATGTGTTCTTCCGGCTGGCGTAAAGGCAATTGATACAGGAACCGGAGGAAATGAATTTGTCTTCTCACTGCTGGATCCAATGGTGACACGGCGCCTTATTGTGGTTGATGCAGCAGATTTTGGAGCTAAACCCGGTTCACTCACATTGATTAATCTATCCGATCTTCCAGCCGGAGGAATAACAGATCATCAGCCGGGAGGAGTGGCTGAAACCCTGCTGATGATGAAGGATATCAAAGAGATTCTCCTCCTTGGGTGTCAGCCCGGGATGGTAACGTATCCTGAGATGCATATTGGACTTTCGCCAGAGGTAACGTCAGCAATTCCCCTTGCTCGCTTGGCGATCCTGAATATACTGCATGATTCTCAACCCTGGTCACTCATCTCGGATCAGGGGATGATGCATGATCGCTCTGATTCGCTCCTGTTGCCGACTCATGCAGTCAGGTGGAAACAATATCAGTTCTTTCCATGTTCTACAGGATATAGTTCTCCCGGGAGATAGTCTGGTACTCCTGGATAGAAATCTTTTTGTTACTGAATGAAATTTCGTAACACTTTTGCTCCCAGGATGTACATAGTACTTCGGCGGTCGTCATACATTTTGAGGTGATGTCCGCACATCAGGAGGTATAATGGACAATTCCTTCCATCCCCAGTGCCGTATAGTCCCGATACGGATGCTTCATCCCGATCATGCAGCCTCATTTATTGAGGGCATCTCTAAAATTCAGGGTGTACGACGAATGCTCGTTCATGGTCCTGCATTTGCATCCGGACATCCCGGGAGGACTGTACATTCATGCGAGATTCAGCCACCAGAATTTACCGGTGTTGAAATTGGTGATCAGGTTGTGGATATGCATGTTCTCATGGCTGATCTAACTGTGGAAACAAACGATGAGGCAACGATAGATAGCATTGGTGTTTATTGCCAGGAATTTTTTACTGATCTCCCATTCCAGATTCTCGTAGGTACTTTTCTCAAGACAAAACCTTCACTATCAGATTATATCAGGGATGGTCAGGATCATGAGCAACTATTGCTTGGTATGACTGATTCGCATGAGAGAATTGAAACAGCATATCTTTCAGGAGACACAACGGGATCATGTGGTCC
>NZ_DATMYY010000187.1:0-2486 GCF_035560735.1 Methanospirillum sp. | reverse complement strand
GTTGTTCATCTTCATTGGATACTTAAGCGGCTTTCTCTCTCCTCTTAATTCATTAATGCTGCTTTCTGTTCTCATGATTCTCTTTGCCGCATATATTTCACTGACCCGCAAGGATCCGATGACCAAGGTTCCAACCCCTTTGGAGCTTGAGAAGATCAAACGGAGAAGGTATGCCGAAGAGAGCGGAATACGTTATGAAACCGATGAAAAACTCTGACTCTCCTATTTCATAATCTCTATCAAATAACCATCAGGATCCTGCAGGTAATTTCCAGATACCTCTTTGGAATTTGGAGGATGCATTGTGACACATCCTGGTTCACTGATTGCTCCTTCTCCTTTGTAATTCACTGACAGACTCATATGATCAAGTCCATATCCACCGGCTATTGTCGGGGTGCCATCAGGATTTATGACCTGGTACAGGATGATGGCTGGTGATCCATCTGCTGATCCCATCCAGACATATTTCTTTTTCCATTCATTCTGGACAAGGGACTGAGGGGTAATATCAAGCAGACCACATTTTTCCTGGTAAAACCTTCTGCTTGCCTGAATATTATTGACATAGATAACAGCGTATCCAAGACCTGTGATAAATTCCCCTTTCCTATCTGATGATGTTATGAGTTCTATCATCCGCCCGTCAGGATCTTTGATAAAGAGTGAATGATTATTGGAATTTAATGAGTAATCCAGCCCATCTGTCCCAGTGTCTCCATGTTGAAAAATGAGATCTGAGATAGACATATCCCAGGCAAGATCGTCAGTGTCAATATCAGATGTTAGATAACACGAGAATCCATACAGGGTATTTCCGGTCACTGATCTGATGTATCCCTTTTCAGGATGGGTTTGTTGCACCAGAATCAGATTGACTGTCCCATCAGCGGTACTGCAGTGGCAGATATCTGTGAACATCTGTTGATATGCTGAAGGGTTAGCCCGGGTTATGAGGTTCCTTACCAATACAGGGCCCTTTGTAACCAGTGAATGGCCATATTTTAGTCCTGTTGATTGATCTTTAAGTGAAATTGGTTCTGAGACATTCATACGTAGGATTTTTTTATAAAAATCCATGCTTCGCTGCAGGTTTGTCACATACAAAGCAATATGAGTAAGTACTATCTGCTCGTCTCCCATTGGGTTCACAAATTCTCAAATCATATTCTGCGTCAAGAGGAATGAACATGACTATTTGAATCTTAAAAAAGTTATGAAAATTTGGCTGCACTTTTTTCAAGTGCTGCAATTGCAGGAAGTTTTTTTCCGGTCAAAAATTCGATGCATGCCCCGCCGCCGGTTGAGATATGTGTGAACCGTTTATCATATCCCATCTTTTCAATTGCCGCCGCTGTGTGCCCTCCGCCGACCACCGAGAACTGGACATCTGCTGCTGCTTTTATGATATCATAGGTTCCGAGTGCGAAATCGGCCTCTTCAAAGAGTCCTGCCGGTCCGTTCAGGACAACCGTCTTGGAGTTTTTGATGATCTCAAGGCATGACTTCAGTCCTGATCCTCCGATATCTAGAATTGGGCAGTCAGCAGGGATTTGATCCACCGGAACGTCGACACGGACACCGTCTTTGCGGATAGCAACTTCTTCAGGAACAAAGACCTTCTCTCCGAATTCGTCTAATATTGCCTTTGCTATCGCTATCTGGTTATCATATCCAAGCTGGGTGATAAGATCCGCAGAAGGCTTACCAATTGTAACACCCTTAGCTGCAAGAAAGATATTAGCGACTACACCAATGGTAATGACCCGATCAGCGATACCATTTGAAAGTACATGGTGAGCTACATCTATGGAATCATCGACCTTCGTGCCCCCCAAGATGAAGGTGACCGGCCTAGGAGCTCCCTCAAAGACCCGGGAAAGGTTTGAAATCTCCTTCTCCATAAGAAGTCCTGCCACAGATGGCAAAACCTCTGGAAGACCCACTATGGTGGGTTGTGAGCGATGTGCTGTTCCGAAGGCATCGTTTACAAAAATATCTCCCATCTTAGAGAGGTTTCTGATAAGGAGTGTCTTTGCTGATTCTTCTCCGTTGAGCTTCAGATTCTCTTCTGCATTGAACCTGACATTTTCCAGCATAATAACATCGCCGGGCCGGGCATTTCTCACTGCATCCTGGGCTGTATGGCCAAAGATGTCATCGATGAATGTTACCGGTTTTCCCAGGAGCTGTTGGAGCCTGGCCGCATGGGCCTCTAGAGATGTGAAATCTTTTTTTCCCGGCCTGCTCTGATGGGTGACGATGATGCATATCGCATCTCTGAGCGCCTGGATTGTCTTGAGATGTTCCCTGAAGCGTTTGTCATCAAGGATAACTCCTGCCTGGGGATCAATCGGTGAATTGAAGTCAACCCGGAGGAGAATTTTCTTTCGGGAGATGTCAATCTGGGATAAATTTTTAATCATAACAATCAGCGGCCGGCGGCCGATCATAACGAATATCAGTCAGCGTTAATAGTTGATCGC
>NZ_DATMYY010000186.1:0-7842 GCF_035560735.1 Methanospirillum sp. | reverse complement strand
ATTATAGGCCTAAATACTGAATTCCCCGATCAACCCAAGATAATTGATACAACACATCACAGAGGAATCAAGCCTGAAAATCTGCAGGCCATTTTAGACACTCAAGGATATCATGCTGCCTTGAATGCAACCCGGTAACAACGGTTCGGTCATTGCCTAACCCGATAAGACGGATTTTGGCGAGATCAATCATGATCTTCTGGACACTTGACACGCTCAGAAGGCCTGCAGATTCAAACTGACGTTCAACCCACCGTTTAAGCATCAGGCTGATGTATGCAATGAAAAAAAGACCCTGGCGGATCATGTCAGCATCTACTGTGTGGGGATAAATCTGAAGGCTGCTAATAACAGTGCCAAAAAAAAGTTCATCTTCTTTTTGTTCACTGGTCCATTGCATGCACTGATCCCATTGAAAATCTCCCCCACCATAAAGGATAACAGATATCCCTCCATCGCGAAGCTGGCGAGATACAGCCTTCTGTTTGATACTAACATGGAGCCTCCCTTCCTCAACTTTCCACTGAATAAATGGCTCATATCTTCCCGCTATGTCGTGAACAGCAGCTGCGGGATCGGTCCATTTATAAATAGGGGTATTATGCAGACTGTCCAGGATGAGTTCAAGATCCTCATTGTACTCATTTCTCTCTTCTTCATCCTGCCTGGGACTATAACAGACATACCCATGCATCTGTACGGATTCAACCGGGATGGATATTGGAACCACGAAGAGAGTTTCGCCGTGAAATATCTTCAGATTCTTTGGATGCATCAATTCACTTCGTCGCCGTTTTATCTCCTCCCTCACTAGTTCATTATCCGGATTGATAGGAATTACAAATGGGGTGCCACTGAATATGAGCCCGTAAATATTCATTGAAGAATTAAACTCTCTGCCAGAGATCAGAGTAGTGCTGCGATAATGAAAGATATGCATCCCCGCTACTGCATTTTTTACCAGTCTTGTTGCAGTCAGGTTTTTAGGATGGGGAAAGTATGCTGCAGGAACACTCATGCTCCAATCATAATAGAGTGAGATCTGATCAAAGAACTGGGTATTTACCTGCTGTCTTCTTACAGAGGTGGAATGGCGGCGTTTAGAGATCATCAGATCATATACTCTGCTATCACCACTTTCCTGCTTGCTTATACAGGAACGGCATATATCCATTGGGAGGCCGGTTTCCCCTAGTTTTTTAAGCAGTTTGGAGACAGTTTGCGACGATATTTTTAGGCCTGGATAAATGCGGGAGAGAGCTGTTCCATCAAACCATGCTCCAGGATTATATATCGCATCAGGACAGGTAAGAGCAATAATTGCTAGTGTGAGGCTAATACGTGCTTCGTGCTCTGTCAGATGTGTTCCCAGGATCTCATGAAGTTCAAGAGAGCGAATAGCATTCAGGTACGGAATTAATTCCCCATACACATACACTCGTTCAGGGTTTTTTGCCTTCTCCCGTACACGGACAGGTTTCCCATCAACATACTTACCCAGGTACCTGCTTTTTTGTCTGGTTCTACGGGTTTCCTTGTCGTAATAATAGGTTATTTCATACAAGTAGTCATGCCCGTTAATTTTCTTGACCCGGGTAGTAGTCTTCACATAGCATAATAGGCAGTCGTTTTATTTAATCTTGTCCCACTACACAAGAGATAAGGTTGCAATTTAGACAAGATTTGGGTTGCCTAATCTTTGAACACTAATTATTGCCCTGTTTTGATAAATGCCTTTCAACAAGCCCTAAAATTAATATAGCTCAAAAATAGACTACTTATCACCTCTCTGCAGCAGACAATGTAGTGATAACACATCCCCCCATCCGAATAACACCTGACGCATACATGTGAAATACCTCATTTCACACCCCCCATCAAATGCGGTTATCACTTCTGTTGTTGTAGGAGGGCATTGTTCGATGAAGACCCCATTGGCCCCTGTGAAACCTGAATCAACCGGTTGACTGCCCAAAGGTCACCACAGGGGCCAATCCCTTTTGAAGAGTTATTATTGGAAAGCAAAGGCGCTCTAAAAAAAGCAGATTATACAGAGGGCAGAAGAAACAGGATGTACATCCCAGATGTCGCATGAGGAGGATTATCCACAGTTCCTTCAATGATCTTTTCCTCTGGGTAACCAATATCCTGACAGATCACAAGACGGTAGTCAGGATATAAACTGAGCATATTTACAAGATTTCTTATTTTAAACTCAGGATCTGTAATCAAACAGAGTGACCGGTTCTGTTTCACTTCATCACAGACGGTATGCATTGTCTCATCGTGGCCACGGCCATGCGCCGTAAGTACCAGGAGATTTATGAGAGGGATATGGAGTCGTGCTGCCCCAAGTTGAACAGAAGAGATCCCTGGAATAACCTCACCAGGGAGATAACCAAGGCCTGATAACATAGGATCCCCTGTAGACAAGAGAACTGTTTCATCAGGAAGAGACCTGAGTGCCCGATAATTTTCTATGGTTTTCACTTCGCATCCAGGGGGAATTGAATCTTGTACCAAAGCGATTGCCCGTTCTGATCCTAAAATGAGGGTCGCGGATTTAATAGCCATTTCTGCCTGGCGGGTCAGAAGATTGGGACCACATCCGACACCTACAATCTTCATGGAGCCTCCTTCAATATCCGCCCTTCACGATCTAGAAGAATAATGCGGAGCCCAGGTTTTTTTGCGCAGAAGCGTAACATCGACTCCTGCGCCCGTTTATCAAACTCTGATGTCCCTATCATCTCTTCAACTGTCCCAAACCCTGAACCTTCGAGAATTGTGGGATTAATGAACTTCAGAATAAGAGCCGGAAGCCCACAGAGAATTACGTCACCATGAGCATGGTGTAATGCGGGACCAATGCGGGACCCGACGAGAATTACTTCATAACTGGAGAATAAAAGTCGCGAATATTTGAGCCCTACCCTTCCTGTAGTCAAAACAACCCGCGATGTACCGGAAATCCGGTTTATCATCGTTTCTTCCAGGTGATCATCCCATGGCTCAACAAAACCCGTGGAGCCCAGAACAGAAATACCACCACTTACCCCAACCTTTGCATTAAGTGTCAGGGATGCAATGTAAGATCCGTTTTCCGCAGAAAGGATTACCCTGACACCTGTCAGTCTGATCTCATTTAGGGCCTCATTTATAGCATCCTGAATCCCGGCCATTGCCGGAGGGCTAATTGCAGGTGATCCTTTTGGGTAACGCGGGTTTTCACGATCCCACTTCCCAATACCATCTCCAGCAATAACCTCACAACCCCCAGATGCAGATGTTGCAAAGGCGTGAAACCGGATTCCCGCGGTGACATCATCCGGATAGTCACCAGAATACTTATCTGAGATTCCATGCCCATTCTCCCCACTTGCCTTCACCAAGACCCTGATACCAGAAGGTGTGAGGATTGTAACAGGGCCGGAAACCGGATCCTTGAGTGAGAGGATCGCTGCCTTAACTGCCGCTGCAGCAGTGGTTCCAGTAGTAAAACCACGGTGGAGAATTTTACCACCAGCGGTGAGAACTACAAGGCCGGATTCTACTGCCTCAAGAGCCTTGGAATCCCCACAGGCATCGACCCATGATTCAGGATAGACAAATCCACTCACCGGATCGATCATACAACTCTCCGATTACTGTCTGGAAACAAACATCGTGATTATCTCGTTCAGTGCTGCTACTGCAATAGGTGTTCCACCACGGGTCCCTTCATTTGAGATGGAGGGAACCGATATGGTTCGGAGTACCTCTTTTGACTCGGCTGCATTTACAAAACCAACCGGTGTCCCGATTACCAATGCGGGCTTACAGCCATCCCTGATCATATCGCATACAACCAATAACGCTGAAGGAGCATTGCCAATTACAATTATTGATCCATCAAGTTGATCACGGGCAGCCAGAAAACCTGCTGAGGTCCGGGTTATACTGCCTGACAGTTCAGTTTCGGCCTGAATATCAAGAACACAGTGCACATGGCTCTTATGCCCTTTCTTTTGAATACCTGTCTCTACCATCCTGATATCAGTAAATACGGGTGCACCTTCGGCGAGGGCCGCAAGACCTGCTGAAACAGGATCATTACAGAACCGTATCAGTTCAGCCATTGCAAAGTCGCCTACTGCAATGGAACATCGCTGCCGGATCCGGTCTTCGGGTGTCTTATCACCGATAGTTTTGCGTGCTATCTCCCTAGATCGGGATGATATATCATACCCCTCCTCGGTGTCAGCGCCGATATCAATATAGGTATTTCCGATGGTATCCCCTGGGTGTAATGATTCCTTTGACATCTTCTCCTCTCTTCCAGATTCTTGTCTCCTCTCCACCAATAAAAACAACAGCATGCATATCAACTAAATCCTCTAATTCCCAGACTTTCCCGAGTGTTGTATAGAGGGCTGATTCATCTTCCCGGTACGCATTTCTTACTATTCCCACGGGTGTATCAGAGGGTAGATATTCCAATGCAAGGGCAATAGCCTCACCCAGTTGTTCAGTCCGGGTTCTGCTTTTTGGGTTATAGAGAACAACCGGCATCTTCACTGAAAATAGGGCTGATAATCTCGCTTTTATTACATCACGTGGGGTGAGGAGATCTGACAGGCTTACCACAGCGAAATCTCCGGAGAGTGGGGACCCAAGCCGTGCAGCTCCCGCAGTTGCGGCGGTTATACCAGGGACTATCTCTACAGGAATAGCAAGTCCGGTATGTTCAAGGACCTCAAGCACAATGCTTGCCATTCCATACACACCAGGATCGCCACCGGACACCATAGATACACTCGCGGTGATGGCAAGATTGATGCATTCCTTTGCTCGATCAACCTCTTTTCCCATTCTGCTTCTTATGACGTTTTTTCCCAGAAGCAGATGAGAAATCTGATCCAGGTAGAAATCATTGCCGATAACGACATCTGATTCTGCGATCACCTTTTCAGCACGGCGAGTAAGCATTTCCGGGGACCCTGGACCAATCCCGACAATATAAAGCCTGCCGGTAACTGACTCACCGGGCGAAGGCGACCGTGACATTTCCATAAACTTTTTTCTCCATAATTAGTTCTTTTTTGTATGATACTGCCAGGGCAGCTGGTTCGGCAACACCAGGAAGACCAAACCGTTCGGCTGCCGATACTGAGTGAACAGATTCTTTGTTCAATGTTTCATGATCAAGAAATATCAGATTCCCCCCGATCTTACGAATTGCTTCAGTCAGGCCCGGTTCATGAAGTTTCAAAGTACTTGTTGCATAAATACTGACATCAGCCCGCGTTAATGACACCGATTGTAAAGCTGTATCAATGGCATCAGTTATTTCGTGAGAAGGCGTTCCTTTCCGGCACCCTATGCCCGCTGTGCAGGGGGCATCAGATACAAGAAATGAAACGCCACTTCCAGCGATGACCATCCCCGGCCCTTCAACAGAATAAATGCCCGCAGTACCCTCAAGAACCGCTGCATTCGATCTCCGTGTTGAAGCAGGGTTTACAATACGAAGGCATTTTTCCCTGGCAATACCCTCTGCAGAATCTCTTCCGGTTGATTCTGTTGCTGTTGTGATAACAGGGATAAAACCTAGTTTCTCTTCAAGGTCATATGCAAGATCGTTTGCACCATGATGTCCTCCCGATATTGGAACAGCATACTTCAGATCAGGGCTTACGACCACAATGGCAGGATCACGCCATTTATCGGTCAGAAGTGGAGCAATCTTTCGCACCACTATCCCGGTTGCCATCAGAGCCACAATCCGATCTGCTGTCCCAATGGCTTCAGTAAAAACTGAGTCATGATATGGCACAAAGGTTCCACTGAGTGACTCAGCGATCCGCTTTGCAGGTTCTGTAAAATAAGGGAGAGCAGTAACAATGGTCCCGGTCATGAATACAATTCAGATCTGACATGTCCTGGAAGTTCATCACCAAAAACATCACCTATTAGCAGGAGTGCTGACCGACATATCCCAGCATCCTTTGCCTGCTGCGCGATGGTTGCAACAGTTCCCCTAATTATCTTCTGATCAGGCCAGGTAGCATGATAGATGACCACAGCTGGTGTCTCAGGGGGATGTGCTATCTTTGCAACTACTTCAGCCAGACGATCTGATCCCAGAAAAATTGCCATCGTCTCCCCGTGTTGCGAATATTCGGCGATATGATCATGCTCCAGAGTCTTTCCTGCTGGCCTTGTGATGATAACAGACTCAGAAACACCACGCAGTGTAAGTTGAGTCTGCAGCGCTGCAGCAGCCCCGAATAGAGATGATACACCTGGGACAACTTCAATAGATAATCCCTCGTTTCTAATAAGTTGAATCTGTTCAACGATTGCACCATAAAGGGCAGGATCTCCTGAGTGGAGCCTTACAACTTTTTTCCCATCCCGGGCAGCCTCAACCATCAGAGGCGTCATCTCTTCAAGTGACATCCCATTGCTGTCATATTTTTCAGATGCAGGGGATCTGCTTACCAGTTCAGGGTTTACTAGAGAGCCTGCATAAATCAGGAGATCAGCTGAACTAACCAGATTATTTCCTTTTACTGTTATCAGATCAGGATTACCCGGGCCCGCACCGACAAACCATATAGGATTCATAGAGCCTTCTCCGCAAACAGGAGTGAAAAGTAGTTGCTTTCATCAGGAAGATCATCTCTCCAGATCTTCATTCCTTCCATGTACATCCGCTCTACAAGAACAAACCGATGATATCCTTGTTTTTTCAGTCGCTCTGCAGCTTCACGCGGACGGCGGACTTTCATCTGGATTCGCACTAAATCAGAGCTTCCATCAGATACTGAAAAACCACCGTTGATAGGTATGCCAGTTACTGATGTGAGGGCTGTAATAGAACTAACACCAGGAACTGTGCTAATCTGAATTTTTGGATGCTTTTCCCTGATAACAACACAGAGTCTTGAAAATGTTGAGAAAATATTCGGGTCACCTATAATTCCAAAGACCGCATTCCCGATTTCTGCAATAGGAGCAATAATTTCGGCATTTTGTTCTATTTGCTTTGATATTACTGTTTCATCATGACTCATCGGGAATGACAATTCAACAGGAGTGCAATATGGTTCTACCAGATTCCTGGCAATACCACCGGGAACAAAGACACGATCAGCCTCTTGTAAATGGCGCACTGCTGATAATGTGAGCAATTCAGGATCTCCGGGACCTAATCCGACCGCTGTCAGCATTCGGAACCTCCACAGATAATAAAGACAGGATCTAATGGTTTGAACATTATTCCTGATCCAATTGAGTAACTTCTCGAGATCTGTGCCATAATTACCTCCCTGAATATGCCATGTTTTTTCAGATAAGAGACTGCAATATTGGCAGTTTCAAGCATCACTGCATTAATAACCAAAGATCTAACCTTAAGTTTTGCAAGAGCATCAATCACTTCTTCAAGCCCCTGTGACCCCCCAACAAAGGCACAATCCAGATGATCTACTGTTGAGAGAAATGTTCTGTTGTCATCATTGAATACTGATATATTTGAGATTCTGCTGGCAACTGCTTCCTTTTCAGTCCAGTTGCAGGCTTCGGCCCGCCTATCTACAGCAAGGACCTGTTTCACCAGGGGTGCTGCCTCCCGTGATATCCTCCCAGTACCACAGCCAAGATCAGCAAAGATGTCACAAGGAGACAGATTTAGTTTGAAGAGAGAAATTGCAAGAATTTCATCTTTAGTAGGACCACCAGAAGGGGGTTTGGTCGACGTATCAATATTCATGGACTTCGTATATGTTTGATGGATTTTACAAAAGAGATATGTGCCTCATTAGTTTTGTTTACAGATGAGAGACCTCAATCCCCCTT
>NZ_DATMYY010000185.1:0-6583 GCF_035560735.1 Methanospirillum sp. | reverse complement strand
CATAGAGATTAGTGGTAACAAGAAGAAATACATCTCTACCATCAATAATTAATGTTACTCAAATCCATCAGACAAGAGAGATTCACTCATCCCGGAGAATCGTCGGGAACAACCCCGTCATATCCCTGACAGCACGCTTCAAGCTCTCTCCTGATCTCCTCCACTCCCCCAACAAACCCGGACTCGATCCCGATGATTCCCCTGACATCAGGCTCACATTCAAGCATCTCGGACTCATACGGCAGGTAAAACATTCCGGAAAAGAGATCTATCGTATCCCCGAGAATTGAATACACCTTTTTGATATCATGTTCAGATCTCACCCGGTTGATCACGAGATACCTTCTCTTGATATCAAGATCCTGTGCAAGTTGTACCGCCTTTTTTACAACCTGTACTGCGTTGAATGTAGGATCTGTCACAAGTAATGCCTGGCTGAATCCCCGGGCCAGGGCTCTGCCGAAATGCTCAACACCGGCCTGAGTGTCCAGTAATATCACTTCGCCTTCCCGGAGATTGATGTACCTGATCACCGAGTCAAGAAGAGTATTCTCAGGACAGAGGCAACCGGCGGCAGCCTGGACAACCGTTCCCATCACGAGGATATTCACCCCACCGGGCCCTTTCATCCCGAATCGCTCAACGACATCAGAGACATCGGGATTGAGTGACATCATCAGACCCCAACCGCTACCAGGCCTGGCTCCGGTCTTCTCCTCAATGTAATCCAGGTTCCCGGTAATCGGAACAATTTCCTTGTTTGTTGGAACACCGAGAGCATATGGGAGATTCATCTGGGGATCCTCGTCAACTGCAAGCGTTGAAAATCCCTGTTTCACAAAAAGATGGGAAAGAATGGCAGTTATCGTGGTCTTACCAACACCGCCTTTCCCTGTGATCACGACCCGAAAACCATTCTCACCAGACCTGGCTTTTCGCTGCAGTTCTCCTGCAGTTTCATAGATCCGGGTCTTCCGGTCAGAATCATCCATGATGAACTGATCCCTGGAAGGTTGATTTGAAGACGCTCTTTGCGATCTCTTTAGCCCGGCATGCAGGGCAGAGAGTTTTCAGTTCTTCGACGATCCCAGGATCAGGAATGCTCTGGATCTCTTCAAGCATTGCTTTTGGTGCGAAATACTGCCCGCAATCCGTGCACTGCTGGAGTTTGATCCTTGTTCCTGACCATGATTTCATGACCCTGGTGTCACCCTGATCCTCGATCTCAATTGCATGAGTGGGACAGACCTTTGCACAGGTTCCACAGCCAAGACAGGCAGGATTTTCGTCAAAGAACGGGGCGTTCACAACCGTTGACGGACCACGGTTGATGAATCCGATAGCACTCCCGCCCATGATCTCATCGCAGACACGGACACACAATCCACAGAGAATACATTTTCCCCCGAGCGGATCGTCATGCACGATCTTTTTGAGAAAACGCGTCTTTGTGACCCCATATCGTGCAGCCATATTTTTGATGACATCAGACTTTGGAGCCTGCGAAAGGTAAAGCTCAAAAAGTGTTGACCGGTATTTGACGATCTCGGGCGTGTCGGTCATGATCTCAAGGCCCTCTTTCGCCCGCATCGTGCAGGCCGTCATCATCGTCCGCTTCCCGCAGGTGACATGGTCAACCATGCAGAGCCGGCAGGCACCGTAGGGATCAAGCGACTCCTCATAGCAGAGATGCGGAATATCAATACCGTTTCGCATCGCAACAGAGAGCATCGTCTCTCCTTCCTCTGCCCGGTACTGGCTCTTGTTGATGGTGACCGTCACCATCTTTGGCCCCTCTGTCATGTCCCCTCCGAAATCAGGGCCTCATACTCTTCCCTGAAATATTTCAGCGTTGTAAGAACCGGATTTGGTGCAGTCTGCCCAAGACCGCAGAGCGAGGTCATACTGATTGTATCAGACAGAGACTCCAGCATCTCAAGATCAGCAGCAGTTCCCTTCCCTGCCATGATCTTGTTTAAGATGAGTAGCGTATGCTTGAGACCTTCACGGCAGGGAACACACTTCCCACATGATTCACTGGTCGCAAAATTGATGAAATACCGGGCGATATCAACCATGTTGGTATCCTCATCCATCACAACGATACCACCAGAACCCATCATAGACCCTGCCTCGTTCAGATGCTCAAAGTCAACCGGCGTGTCAAAGAGCCGGGCAGGGATACATCCGCCTGACGGTCCTCCGGTCTGCACAGCCTTTACTGCTTTTCCCCCGGCTCCGCCATTTCCGATCTCTGACACGATAGTGTGGAGCGTTGTCCCTAGTGGAACCTCAACCATCCCGACATTCTCAACCTTGCCGACAAGAGAGAAGACCTTGGTTCCGGTGTTCCCCTTGGCACCGATTCCCCGGTACCACTCTGCACCACGGGCAAGAATGACCGGAACATTGCAAAAGGTCTCCACGTTGTTGAGATCAGTCGGCCTCCCCCAGACTCCTTTATCAGTGAGCCGGGGAGGACGTGGGCGTGGTCTTCCTGTCTTTCCCTCGATGGAGGCAGCAAGGGCGGTTGATTCACCACAGACAAATGCACCGGCACCGGTTGCAAGTTGAATATCACACGAAAACCCGGTCCCCAGAATGTTTTCGCCAACAAGTCCATACTCACGTGCCTGATCGATTGCCTTCTTGAGCCTCTCGATGGCAAGAGGATACTCGGCTCTGATATAGATAAGGGCATCAGATGTCCCAATAGCATAAGCACCGATAAGCAGCCCCTCGATCAACATGTGGGGATCGCTTTCCATCTCGTTCCGGTTCATGTACGCACCGGGATCGCCCTCATCTGCATTACAGACAATATACTTGAGATGACCCTTTGCCTCCCGTGTGATCTCCCATTTCAGACCTGCGGGAAATCCTGCACCACCACGGCCCCGGAGATCTGACTGTTTCACGATATCAATAACCTCTTCAGGTGTCCGGGAGGAGACCGCAGAGACAAAGGCCTGGTACCCGCCGACTGCTATGTACTCATCGATATCTTCAGGATTGATGAACCCGGCATCGCGGAGGATCACCTTTGTCTGTCTGCCAAAGTACGGGACATCATGGTAATCAGGAATCTGTTCAAATCCGGTTCCGTAGGTTATTGTTCCGGTGATATGGTCCCATGATGAGACCTTGCAGAGTGCCTTTTCCTCATGAACACTTCCCTTGAGCACGGCATTCACAATCGCCTCTGCATCATCCTCGGAGACCCGATGCAGGATAACGAGCGGTTTTCCCGGAATCGTGATATTCACAATCGGTTCCTCCTTGCAGAACCCGATGCATCCGACCCGGACAAGAGCAATATCATAGCCTTTTGATGAGATGATCTCCTGAAGCCGTGCAAAGAGTCTCTCGCCACCTACAGCAATTCCACACGTGGAGAGACCGACTGCGATCCTCGGATGGTCAGGTTGTAGTTTGGAAACCCCAATCTCCCTGATCTTTGCGAGATCTTCGGGAGTTCGTATCGATCCGACAGAGCCGGTCATCTCACATCACTCCTGTTCTCCGGCTGGCTGATCCCGGCTCCCTTCCATCCGTACCCAGAAAGGATATCAGGGATCTTCTCGGGTGTTACGTACCCGTAGAGATCACCATCAACATGGAGCACAGGAGCCATACTGCAGGCACCAAAACACCGGGCGATCTCAACGGTGAACATGTTATCCTCCGTGGTCTGCGAATATTTTCCGTCACTACTCTCCCCTGAAAGATGAAGGAGCGACTGCAGAGTTTCAAGGATCTTCTCTGCTCCCCTGACATGGCAGGGAGTTCCCATGCAGACCGTGATCATATGTTCTCCTACCGGGTGCAGGCTGAAAAATGAGTAAAAGGTGACTAGACTGTACAGTCGTGAAACTGGTTCATTCAGTTCAACAGATACCCGGCTCAGCAGTTCCCTGGGAATATAGCCTTCCTCAATCTGGATATCCCGCAGTATTCCAAGTGTTCTTCCCGAAGGGGAATGATATCGCGAGATAATCTCATGAAATGTTGTATCATCCATGGTCTGACCAAAAAGGGATGAGATCAGATGCCCAGGGCTGAACGTTTACGGTTGATCTCTTCCTCAAGAAGATCAGCAGCCTTCACCGGATCAGGCTCGACTGCAAACGCTGAGTTCGTAATTCCCTTGAGGCCTTCAGTAAGGAGATTCAGTACATTCTTACTCCCAAAGATCTTGGGGGGAATCCCAAGCACCGTGTATACACCTGATGCGACAAAGTATGTCCCGATAGGCAGAGCCTTTTGTGAGTACCATTCGGGTGCTGCACCGCCAAGTGGAAGATCACCAATCCCTACACCAAGTTCCTTTGCGACCATAGAGGCCATGACCAGAATCCGCGAGTTGTCAACACAGGAACCCATGTGAAGCACCGGCGGAATTCCAAGTAGATTGCATACAGCTTTGAGTCCGGCACCGGCACCTTCCGCAGCTTCAGGAAGGAGAAGACCTGCCTTCCCACAAGCTATCGCAGCACAACCGGTCTCAACGACAAGGATATTGCGCTTAATCAGTTCTTTTGCCAGGGTGACATGCCCGTAATCCTGCTTGATCCTCGGATGGTTGCAACCGACAATACCAACAACACCTTTGATCTGGCCGGCAACGATAGCATCGATCAGCGGTTTGTATGTTCCTCCAAGTGCCTTTCTGATCTCCTCTTCAGAGAAACCGGCCATCACCTTCATCGGTTTTCCCGGGATTCTCACACGATCAGGGTTCCGGTTCGGATAGTTATCGATTGCCAGCCTGATGATCTCCTTTGCAGTCGAAAGAGCAGTCTCTGCACTGAACTCCATATACTGCGTTCCCGGGATCTTTGCCTTCCTGCTGGTGGTAACAACCTTTGTATGATAACATCCCGCTGTTGCCGGAATCGAGGGGAAGATACACTGATAATCAACCACCATCGCCTCGACAGCCCCGGTTGCAATTGCAAGTTCCTGGTCGAGAATGTTGCCTGCAATCGGGATACCGCTCCGCATCAACAGTTCGTTGCCGGTGCAGCACATACCAACGAGATTGATTCCTTTGGCACCCTTCTCGATAGCATACTTTTTCAAGTCGGGATCCTCGGCTGCCTGAACGATCATCTCTGACAGGAGAGGATTGTGACCATGAAGGACAACATTCACCTTGTCTGTGCTCAGTGTCCCGAGGTTTGCCCAGGAGGTCAGGGGCTTTGGAGTGCCAAAGAGGATGTCAGAACAATCGGTAGCAATCATCGAGCCTCCCCAGCCGTCAGCGAGGGCGGTTCGCATTGCATGAAGGAGAATATTCACGAAGTCTGCATCCACCCCCATGTGGACACGATGCATAGCCTCCACGATCTCCCGATCAATTCCCCGGGGAGTGATCCCAAACTCTGTCCAGATAGCCTTAGTCTTATCAGGAGCTCGTTCTGCCATCTGGATAAAACCCTTAACACTCCCAAACTCTGCGAGCATTCCCAGGGCGAGATCTTTTGCAATATCCTCTTTCGATCTCCCGGCAGTCCCGATTCCGTACTCTTCAGCGACCCGTTTCAGTTTCTCTTCGTCGTAGATCCGGTAGCCCTCGGCCTTCCCCTCTGCTGTCTCAAGCAGAACCTCAACTACTTCCCTGCCATGATCTGAGTGTGCAGCAGCTCCGACAGAAAGATCATCGAGCAGGTTTCTGGAAACGATGGTGTCAACGTTCGCTCCACAAACCCCATGAGATGGTTTTCCTCCATATGGATCAATCCGACATGGCCCCATCGCACAATTATTACAACAGACACCAAGTTGCCCGAATCCACACTGTGGCTGCTGGAGGGCGAATCGTTCCCATGCAGTCTCAATGCCGTCTTCTATTGCCTTTCCGATGATCTCCTGGTCGGCTCTATCCAGTGCCCGCTTCTCTGCTTCCTGTTTAATATCTGACGAACTGAACATAATCTTCTCTCCCTGAAATCCTCAAAGATTGGCAATAGTCTCCATCACTGCTTTGAATGCCCGAATATTGTCCGGCATCGCCGGGACCTGTATGTCCGAACCCTGTGACCTGATAAGCCGCATGGTCAGGTCAGCCCTCGTCTCTTTAATGAGATCGTTTACGTCGCCAAACTCAAGGGCTCCGGTTTTGCATGCCTCTGCACATGCCGGGATCCGGTTCTCTGACAGCCGTCCAATGCAATTGTCGCACTTTGCATTGACTTCCCGATCACTTTCCAGCTGCCGAACCTGCTGAAAGGTGATGATCCCGAACGGACATGCCATTGCACAGACACTGCACTGAATGCACCGGATATATGATACAAGAACAGAACCGGTCGCCTCATCCCGGCTCAGTGCACGTGTCGGACAGACTTGCATACAGGGGGCAGGGTCACAATGCCTGCACCGGTTGGGAAACGAGAGATAATTATCCACGGATTCGACATGAATGCGCGGATAGGATGGTTTTTCCTCGGTAAAAACCTGAAATAAGTCTTTACTCTCCGAGTGTTCAACAGCACAGGCTATTTCACAATGCCTGCATCCGACACACCTATCCTGCCGGACAAAGACGGTCTTCATAAAATCTCATCACCTCTCCTTACAT
>NZ_DATMYY010000184.1:0-3367 GCF_035560735.1 Methanospirillum sp. | reverse complement strand
CTGCTTTACAGATATTAAAATGTATGCGGGTGAATCACGTGATACTGGTGCAGTTGCACTTATCCCTTCAATTGAAATCGGTTTATCGCTTGATTTATTTTCCGCATTTTTAGTTTCTGCTGGGGTTAGAGAAGCAGCACTCTTGGTTTGTTCAACTGAAGGAGTTGCAGGTGTGTGGCTTACTTTAGCCTGGGCTGGGGTCTCTGTTTCATGAACTGTGGGTGCTTCTGTCTCTGCCGAAGTGGGGGTTGCTGTGGCAGCCGCTTTTTCTTCTCCAACCTGCACTGGATATGTCCCAATAAATCCTTTTGAATCATTGAAAGTAATTGCATATGTCCCGGGCTCCTTGATTGGAAGTTCGTATTTCATCAAGCCGCGGCTGACAGGAACTGATTCTGGACCGAACACTGTTGTATTCTCCTTCTGAACCTGAATCTGAATTGCGTTATCCTCATATCCCTGAATCCTTGTTTCTATCTTGAGTGTACCATCAAAATCCTGAAACATCGGAGAAGAGAATCTTATAATGTCAGATCGGTCTGTAAGTTTTACAACCCTCAAGTTTCGTGATCCTGCTGAAAAATCCCGCAGAGTTTGAGAAAGGGCTTCTACTTTATAGTTACCTTTTTCATATCCGGTTGTTTGAAATGTAACATTAAAACTGGTATCACCTTTTTCTGTTATTACTACTGATTGACGATCCTTTTCTACAGGGATATTCGATGACAAAGAAAGAACAACATCAATTTTATCAGGTGGGGGTACATTTGTTGTTCCAGTTACTGTTATGGGCTGGCCTACTCTCACTTCTCCAGGAGCGTCAAGGGTGAGATAATATGCAGATACAGTGCTGGTCCCGAAAAGGACCAGTATAAGGAATACTACTGATATTATGTTGAAATACCGGGGAATCAAGTCCTAATCGCCTCCAAAATGATTAGCTGAATATATTTCACCGGCACGACCTAATATATTGTTGGTCTTTACATAGTATGAGCAATAACTTTCCGGTTTTGATCGGGAGTAATACAGCTTAATCGGTTCTTTCTATGAAAAAAGAGCAGAAGAATACTCCAATAGCGTTGTGGACCGGCTCAGACCGCGTTCTTGATGAAATTCTGAATAGTGTTACAGTTATCCTTCGATCTGGCGGTTGTTCCTGGAATCGGTGCCTGATGTGCCAGTACCGGCATGAGCGGTACCATGATCTCACAGTACAGGAACTAATCAATGCGATGATTGAACAGATTGAAGTTCTTGCTGAAAGTATCTCTGAACATGATCCAAAACTGGTAAAGATCTATACTTCAGGTACTTTTTTTGATGATCAGGAAGTTCCACCCGTAATCAGAGAAAGAATCGCTGATCTATGCAGAGGCAGAATTCTGACTGTAGAATGCCGCGGGGATTATGTGGATTATGAAAAGGTCGCATCCTATCGGAATTTATTACTGAATGAATCCGGACAGGGAGGCCTTATTATTGCTATCGGGCTTGAGACATCATCGGATCTTATCCGGGAAAAGTGTATTGATAAGGGTCTCTCATTTTCGCAGTATATTACCGCAACAAAAGATATCAGGCGGGCAGGCGGGCTCGTAAAGACATATCTTCTTTATAAACCCGCATATGTCTCAGAACGTGAAGCATACGAGGATATGGTATCCTCGATTAGAGAGATTCAGCCTTATACTGATCTGATATCAATGAATCCCTGTTCTGTCCAGCGGCATACTCTCGTTGAACGACTCTGGCGTCAGGGTTCTTACCGTCCGCCTTACCTCTGGAGTGTTGCTAAGGTTCTGGCAGATGCCCCTGTCCATATCACATGCGATCCACTCGGTGGAGGACAGAAACGGGGAGCACATAACTGTGGGACTTGTGACCAAATGATTCTTGATGCTATTCGTGAATACAATCTCAATGGAGATCAGGAACTTATCCGTTCAGTCCTTGATATTACATGTGACTGCAAAAAAGAATGGGAATTCATTATGGAACATGAACATCCATATGCCATGCCTCTGACCGGATAAAAATCTAAATTTTTATTCTTTCAACTGACCGGTCATCAACCTGATCTGTCTGAGGAGCATCGGAATGAATGCTCCAGCATCACTAACAATCCCAATAGCCTGCATGGTTCCCCGGTCCATCAGTTTCGTTACTGTTGAAGGGTTAATATCAACACAGATTGTTCTGACATACGCTGGCAGGCAGTTTCCAACTGCTATTGAATGAAGCATGGTTGCAACCATCAGCACCATGCCGATATCTGGGACATATTTCCGCATCTCATCCTGTGCAATCCGTGCATCAGAAATAACATCTGGTAATGGTCCGTCATCACGGATTGATCCTGCCAGAACGAAAGGAACATTGTTTTTGATACATTCATACATGATACCAGATCGAACAACTCCGGTCTCTACTGCTGCACGGATGGATCCGGCTCTCATGACTTCACTTATTGCATATAGGTGGTTTTTATGGCCTGCAGAAACAAGGTCACCCGTCTTGATATTCATGCCAAGGGAAGTTCCGTATAAACTGTACTCAATGTCATGAGTGGCTAGAGCATTACCGGCAAAGAGAACATTGATGTATCCTTCACGCACTAATGCTGCACAGGCGCCTGCCGCACCAGTATGAATAATGGCAGGACCACCAACGAGAGCAACTTTTCCTCCTTTTTGATGAAGTTCCACCATCTCTTTTGCAATTTTGGCTATGATTGTCTCGGTTGGGCGTTCTGAAGAAACTCCGCCTCCCATGAATTCAAATTCATTGTGATCACGGGAGCGCTCAGGTGGGTAAACTTTTACTCCAAGTTCTCCCATGACAACAAGATCGCCCTGTATGAGTTTATCCATGGGTGTACAGATAGCTCGTTTTTCATCTGGTTTGACCACAATGAGGCAGTCCATTTCGATCTTTTCAACCTGGATCCATCCCCCGGAATACCTGATTTCTGTTGGATAATTTGTTGTTGAATAGAATCCTTTCGGGACTATCCGTTCCCCTTCGGCAGGGACAAGGGTTACCTCGGCAATTTCTACCAGGTGAGCACCATGTCGGTGCATCCGGCTGATAATTCCGTCAAGGCGTTCACTACTATCAGAACTGATTAGGATCCTGGCATAACTCTTGTCGGTTTTTCTCTTTCCGACATCAAATACCAGGAACTCAAAATCGCCACCCATATCGAGGATGGTATCAAGGACATTCTCTACGATTCCTGAATCGATTATATGCCCGTCGAGTTCAATCTCACGGGAGAAGCTCATGTGAGATCTTCGCTCTGCGGACATATCATGATTCGGTCATCAGATAATTATTGGATGAATTAAAAGGATCAAAATTGATC
>NZ_DATMYY010000183.1:0-5884 GCF_035560735.1 Methanospirillum sp. | reverse complement strand
GTATTATTACTCTTCAAGAGTCTGTTTAAGATAAAGATCAAGATCGCGGGTAAGGTCAGATATTTTTGTATAATTCTTCTCCTGCCAGAAGGTAAGATCACGGAGTTCATCCACAATCGAATTGACACTCTCAGGTAGTGGTGAAACAAGATTCAACTTGTCAGCCTGGTTGACAGCAATCGCCGCCCTCATGAGAATATTGCGCTGTGAACTGGGATACAGGATCTCCCAGGCTCCGATCTCAAATCCTTCAAGTGTTTTACTTCCGAGCGTTCCTTTTACTGCATCAAGGGCACGGTTGATATGATCGTCCTGAATCCTGATCTTATATTGTTCAGCTGACTCTGCATCAAGCGAGAAGATCTCTTCCAGAACGATAAGTTTGAGTTCCCTGACAAAGGCCTGGATGTCAGCACCCACAAAATACTGCATACGCTCTGCAAGACTGCGGAGATCGATAGAGGGATCGAGGAGTTCTCTGATATCACCAAGATAAAGTGTGAGGATTGCCTCTCTTGCTACAACATCTGGAGCAGGTACATAGATGTGCTTTTCAATTCTTCCAGGTCTGAGGATCGCCGGGTCAAGCATATCTGGACGGTTTGTTGCTGCAACCACAATGACGTCCTTGAGTTCCTCGATACCATCCATCTCGGTCAGTATCTGCGAAAGCACACTCTCTCCCACCCGTGATGCCCCTGATTGCTGACCACGTTTCTGAACAAGGGCATCGATCTCATCAAAAAAGATAATGGCAGGAGCTGACTGCCGGGCTTTTCTGAAAGCTTCCCGGACCTGCTTTTCAGAATCTCCAACCCATTTTGAAAGGAGCTCCGGGCCCTTGATGGATATGAAGTTCATTCTGGACTTAGCTGCAATCGCCTTTGCAAGCAGGGTCTTACCAGTGCCAGGCGGACCGAAGAGAAGGATCCCTTTCGGAGGCCGAATCTTTAGTTTCTCAAATGCCTCCCTGCGTTTTACCGGCCACTCGATAACCTTCTCTATCTCGTATTTGACCCGGTCAAGGCCTGCCACCATATCCCATGGAACTTCAGGAACTTCGACATAGAGTTCTCGCATCGCAGAAGGTTCGACAGACTTTCGTGCCTCAACGAAATCCCGGTCAGAAATAACGAGGTTATCAATCACATCGGTTGGAACTTCCTGACCTTCCTTCATCTGCACCATGATCCCACGGAGGGCGTGCATCGCCGCTTCCTTGCAGTGAAGGGCTATATCGGCTCCAACAAATCCGTAACTGAGCTCGGCATATGACTCAAGATCAACATCGGGAGCAAGCGGCATAGTCCTGGAATGGACATGATAGATCTCAAGCCGTCCTGCCCGGTCAGGAATCCCAATCTCGATCTCACGGTCAAACCTCCCTCCCCGCCTGAGAGCAGGATCAATAGCGTCTGGGATGTTTGTGGCCGCAATCACAACCACCTGACCACGGGATGCAAGCCCGTCCATCATGGTAAGGAGCTGAGCTGTAACCCTGCGTTCAACTTCACCGGCTGTCTCCTGCCGCTTGGGTGCGATGGAATCTATCTCATCGATGAAGATGATCGAGGGAGCCTTATCCCTGGCCGAGTCAAAAATCTCGCGGATCTTCTTTTCAGAATCACCATAGTACTTGCTCATTACTTCAGGGCCGGAGAGAGGGACAAAATGAGCATCCACCTCGCTTGCCACAGCTTTTGCAAGAAGAGTCTTACCAGTTCCCGGTGGACCAAAGAGGAGAACACCCTTTGGTGGATCAATCCCGAGACGCTCAAAGACCTTCGGGTACCGGAGAGGGATCTCGATCATCTCCCTGATCAGGCTGATCTCACGAGAAAGACCTCCAATATCTTCATAGTGAATAACCGACTCTTCGTGTTGTACCTCCTCTGTCTGGTATGGGACATCGTGCAGAATAACCTCGGTTGAGAATGTCACAACCCCGATACCTTTCGGCTCAATTCTGGATACGATGAAGTTGACAGTGTTGCCAATAAGGTCTATTCTGACTGTCTGTCCTTCAAGTACAGGGCGGCCACGAAGTTTTTTTGCCAGCAGAATTTCAGGATTATTAAGGGTAACTCCGGTTACAGGCTGAAGGACAACCTTGTGAAGATCATGAGCAAGAATCCGTTTCACCAGGACCTTGTCATCGATCCCGCACCCGGCATTGCTGCGTATCTCACCGTCTATTGCGATCTCATTTCTGCCATGACCGGCATTTTGACTACACCAGGCAGCAGCTACAGCCCGCTTAGCGCCCAGGAGTTCGATGAACTCGCCGTTCACAATCCCAAGTGCCCGCATAACTGCCTGATGGAGGCGGGCAATTCCTTTTCCGGCATCCTCTTCTGCTGCACGCTTCACTTCGAGCCTGATACCACCTGGCTGATTCATGGACCGCCCCTCATATTGATTATCTCATCCTCTGTAACAACGATCATCATACTGATGTCATTTGCATCAGTAGGGAGACCTGCCTCTTCCTGGCAGGAATATGCTAGGCCGATAGTTCTGATGTGCTTGTTTAAAGAGAGAAAACGGTCATAATATCCTGCACCGTACCCGAGACGGGCCCCGGATCGATCAAACCCGAGCATTGGAATGATCGCGGTTGTTACATCAGCAGGATCTGCAGGGATCTCAGATCCTATAGGCTCAGGCACATGAAAGGTGCTTGAAATCAGGCATGAGAGATCCTGCAGATATGAGAGACGAAGACTCACATCCTCTTTCTGAATGATGGGCACTATGACGGGAATTTCATTTTCAAGAAGATAGGAGATGAATGAGGATGTCTCCACCTCTGGATCTTTGGCACAGTAGACCAGTACCTCTTCACCGGGAGTGATGACATCCCTCAGAAGTTCACAGATCTGATGACTCTTCTCCTGCCGTTCCTGCTCTGATAATGCCCACCTGCGTTCCCTGAGAATATTTCGCAAAACTTCCTTGCCGATTGGTATGTTATTCACCCCTTCAGCTGGAGCTGAAGTATTCATATTGAGAAACAAATGAAAACCGATGATGCCAGGGTTTTCTCTGCCGTAGGTAAAGATGCGATATCAGACTAAAAAAACATAGAGGTTTGAGTTGATAGACATTTGACCATACAGTACCGTGAAAAAAGTGGGAAATTATTCTTTCTGCAGCCAGTCATACAGAAATGCTGCTGCCACAGCACCGAGAATCGGGCCGATAATATAGATAGGGAAGTTGCCGAAATGGTTGGTTCCTCCCAGAATCAGATCTCCAAGGTAGGGCCCGAATGTTCGTGCAGGATTGAGCGAGGCTCCGGCAATGTTACCGGTAGTGGTAATGACTCCGCCAGCAGTCAGACCGATCGCGAGACCCGCAAATCCTGGTGTTGCCTGCCTGTCCACAGCCACACCCATGATGACGAGCATCAGGATGAACGTTCCGATAAACTCGGCGAGGACTGCCTGGCCCATACTAATACCAGGAAACGGCCCGGTTGCCCCGAGACCGCCAACGGTTACTGCTTCTATCCCTACTGAAGCTGCAAAGAGAAAACTTCCAATTGCTGCACCTATCAGTTGGGCAACAACGTATGCACCACAATCAACTGACGGAAACCGTTTAGTCGCCCAGAGGGCGATAGTCACTGCCGGGTTGATATGGGCACCGGAGATTCTACCGGTTGCATAGATCACAGCTGCGATAATGAAGGCAAAGGCCAGACCGATGGCTAGCCAGTCGCCCATCCCACCGAGAGCTCCGATCCCGATGTTAAATGATGAGGTTGGTTTTGTTCCCTGACTGATCATCAGTGCGATCACAGCTGATCCAGCACCAAAATACACCAAAAGGGCTGTTCCAATCCCTTCTGTAACCGATCGTTTAAAGAGTGAGACCACGATGATCACCCCTCTCTGGTTGCATCAGCACAATCTTTGCACAGGATCCGTGGCAGTGTCTTCTTCATTTTCCGGGCAGGGAATGGATACCCTCCTTCCCAGACTTCACGTTCCTCGCGGATCGCATGCTCCATACAGAGCCCCATCCCACATACAATGCAGATACCTACTGCCTCAGTGGTCTTCCCCTGTTTTGCGCAGACATAACATTTCATCTGCGCCACCTATACCGCTTCGCGGTACTGGCAATACTCATGCCTGAAGTCAGCACACGATGCAGAGGCACAGTTCTTACATATCCTTGCTGGTGCAGCTGGAATTTCTTTTTTCAGAGCGATGATATTGGTCATCAGGGTTGCTGTGATCGGCTCACTTGTGAGCAGACATGGATAATCGGAAAGCCGCATAAGGGCTGATAGCCGAACCGTAATGGCACAGGCAGGATATGCATACCACTGGGGATTGTTGATGATCTCGTGATTGTACACCGGTGTAAGATCAATCGGAAGTCCGGATACAATTGGTTTCAGATCCTTTCCTGAGCCGTTCCTGATCTTTCGTGCCCGATCCAAAATACCCCAGCCACGGTAGATCATGTCCATAAAGTCGCAATTGTGTAGTTCTGCTGCAGCTCCCCTGGTTGGGTTGAGCTGGACATAATTATGATACCGCTTAGTGAGCAGGTCCACAATCATCAAGGCGTTGAACCCATCCATCTCAAGGATATATTCAACAGCAGCCGCACTCGCTCCGGTTGCAACTGAAACCAGTTGTTCAGGGGTCTTGAACTTGCCAACCGATGCCGTAAGAGTGTTTTCGATTACATCGGTGACAGCCTCGATTATTCCCATCACCATGTCATCCTTGCACATGTTGAATGTGGACTGTGAGATATGATGGGCGACATCGCCGACACAGTACGCCGGAATCGTCACAATATTTGCATAATGAACCTTGTCAGCAATTGCTGCCTTGACAAAAGGCTCCATCTTGGCCCTGTACTCCTGCATGTATTTTCTGCAGTCAAATGATTTCTGGCCAAGAGAATCCATGAGTTCTGCCTGGGCAGATACTGGATGTGTGTAGATCGAGGCAAGCATCTCAATCTCTTTTTTGGTTGCTGCTGCCAGAGTTTCACCTGATTCAACAGCATGCGCAAACACATCACCGATACCATAACTGGTATTCATTCCCCACGATTTGGCAGCAAGAATCGCCTTCTTGTGGTCATCAGGTATCTTGGTTTCCCGGAGAATCTGGTTCACTACATTACTGGTACTTCCAGGAATCAGAGCAAAGTCTACAACACAGGTGGGACCGTAGAACCCTGCATATCGTCTTGCTGACTCCAGACCGATGATTGCTTCACTCTTTTGAATCTGCTTGACAAATTCAACCATGCTTTCTTTAAAGGCTGCATCTTCATCACAGAGTATTTCCAGGATTACCGGGGTCTGATAATGTTCAACAAAAGGATCGTCTTCCGGACGGACAGTCTTGGTAAGACTCGAGAGAATAGTATAGTGTGATTTCACTGACTCCTTATGGAGATCGATTACAGCTTTACTCTGCCCGGTTGCTGCTTCCATTCCAGAAACTGCATCAAGGTAGGGCTTGGCATCAGACATGGAGAATAACGTACCGCGTTTCTTTTGTACGGTTGAGACGTCAGCCCTCTGGGCTGCCATCGCTTCCCGAATCATCTTCTCATATAATTCCTTCACACTGGATCACTCCTCAGGCAGGAGTACCCTCGATGGAGGCTCTCTTCAAAACTGGACCAAATTGATGGAGATCTCAAGCCCCCAAGTATCGGACTGGCCGTATAGCAATGAATCAAAATTCATTCGCCTGCAGGCTTGTGCCCGGACGGTGCAGGTACCCGCTGTCAGTTGACTGTTATGTCTTCAGGCATATAAGGGTATCAGCAGGAATCATTATATAGAAAAAGAAAAGGGAAATCAACCCCAGATTGAAAGGTATCCTGCAAAAACAATCCAGGA
>NZ_DATMYY010000182.1:0-10868 GCF_035560735.1 Methanospirillum sp. | reverse complement strand
GTATCTGGGTTGCATGGAAAGTAATTTCTGGGTATATAATGGCCGGTAGGGTTTTCCAGAAATTTCATCCTGAATTGTTTTTACAAGTTCATCGACAGTGCAGGTGATCTTAAATGGTTTATTGGGTTCAGATTTCATTCTTACAGTAACGGTGAGGTTCCCGGATTCCGCTTCGCTGTCTCCGATAACTACCACGTAAGGAACCCAGTCCATTCCTGCTTCTCTGACTTTCTTCCCGACTGACTCTTCCCGGTCATCATAATCAGCTCTTATACGTGATGCTGTGAGTGTTTTTGCTATCTTTTCAGCAGCCTGGCCATGGCGTTCTGCAACCGGAATTACCCGTACCTGGGTTGGAGATAACCAGGTTGGAAGGTGGGCAACTTTCTGGTTTGCAGTGTTTTCAAGAATGGCACAGAAGACACGCTCAACAGATCCGGTAGGTGAGCAGTGAAGAATCGGTGGAAAAACTTCAGTTCCATCATTGAGATGATACTTGATTCCAAACCTTCGAGAGCTTTCCACATCTATCTGCACGGTTGGGTTTTCAATTGGTCGCTGTTGTCCATCAATAGCAGCGAGGTCTATCTTTGCTATCCAGTAATGGACACGGTCAGAAAGTGTCTCAATCAGTACAGGAACCTTTGACTGGGCAACTATTTTTTTGATCCACGCTTCGTTGTCTTTGTAGAATTCCTCAGTACACCTGAATACAGCTACAAGCTGAGTACCGAAGTCTACTCCGGTCTGCCATCCCATTGCAAGCTGTTCTTCAAAACATTGCAGGGCATCTGCCATATCCTTACAGAGGGAATGCATATCAGGCATTGTAAATGCACGTAGTCTTTTCAGACCAATGACTTCCCCCTTCTGTTCATGACGGAATGAATAGGTGGATAGTTCGTACATCTTCATCGGAAGGTTGTTTGGTGAGATGTGCATGTTCCGCATAATGGTAAACATTCCAAAACATGCAGCGAACCTGAGCATCATGTTACGGTTACCGCTCTTGAACCTGTACTGTCTCTCTCCAAACTTGTCTGCATGTTCGTAGATTGCCTTGTCAGCAAGGTCATACATCACAGGTGTCTCAACCGGACTTGCACCATGTTCAAGAACCATAGCAAGTGCATAGTCGGCAAGAAGATCACGCACGAGTTTTCCACGTGGCATCCATCTAAGGTGGCCAACATCGGAGACCGGTTCATAATCGACAAACTCCTTTGATCTCATCAGGTCGACATGAATCGGTTCGCCCCCGGCTGGTACCGGAATGCCGGTCTCTTTCTTGATCAGGCAACCAAATGGTGAATCATCCACGAATTTCTGGTAATCATGAGTGGATCCGTCAGGAGTCATCACAAAGAACTTGTGGGTTACCGGAGACTTCTCTACCTTGACGACATCCTCTGATGGAGTAAGCGTGCGTGAAAGTTCTGATAGAGGATGACCTTTACATGAAACAGTAAAGGATTTGTACCAGCCGAATGGGGCACGTTTTACCTCAAAGCCTGCTTCACCCAGAGAGATCTCCATTGCCTTGAGTGCTTGAATTGCAATATCAGGTGATGAGAGGTCACTGCTGAGATGAGCATATGGATATACCATAACTCTCCTGCATTTGGTCTGGCCCGACATCTCTTCAATGGAAGCGACAGCCTGTGCTACAACATCCTCTATTCCATCTTCGTCTGGTGCCTCTACTGCGCAGAACGCAACGAGGGATTCATCAAATGAATCAGATGGATTACAAGGGTCTTCAGCGAATTTTGTCTTCTTCTTCGCTTCGTATTCGATATGATCTGAATGTATCAAAAGAAGGCGCATGAATTATTCTCCGGAATCAATACCCGAATCTATTGGCGCTCATTGGCAATAAAACACAGCCTATTGTTTGTTTTCGTAATATCGTGAGAGGGTGGCCTGGCGCTGGTTCATATATTTTGCATCATGCTTTGAATTATACGGGCATTCAGCCCTTTCAGTGCTGTAAAACACAAGTTGGCCAATAGACATTCCTGCATGAAGTCGGACCGGCCGATGATTCACATTGCACATCTCCAGAGTAATGCTTCCCCTGAAACCTGCATCGATCCAACCCCCGGTCTGATGAAGTTCAACTCCCAGTCTCGCGATACTACTCTTTCCTTCGATGCTTGCTACAATGTTATCCGGCAGTTCGATAAGTTCCAATGTTTCAGCAAGAATAAATTGGCCCGGATGGAGAACAATGCTCTCTGCTGTCATTTCCTGCGTCTTACTAGTGACAGAGTCACAGTCAAACGGGTCAATAACATCATCACAGGTCTCATACCAGGCAAAATGGTTTCCAAGCCTTATATCCAGAGAATTTGGCTGAACGAGTTCAGGTTTGTAGGGATCAACAGTGATAAAGCCCCGCCTGATGCGATCAACGATCTGCCAGTCAACAAGGATCATTACTATCGGTATCGTCTGGATCGTATTTACTGTCTGTCTTTGGAATGCTGCCTTGAGGTTCACTAGTATGATCTGTAGGGATAAATCTCCACTCAGATCTTCGAAGAAGTCCATGAATGGTTGTAGCTTCCCGCCATGTCAGGTTACATCTTCCCAGAATCCGGCGTATCAGGGTCATTGTGGATTCACGTTTGAATCGTGGGTGATCCACAAGATCAAGATATTCATCGATATGTGAATACAGATGTGTCATCTCTTCAGGAGATGCAAGAGCAATCTCCCCTTTTGGGATGTTGGCAAGTTCGTAGCAGAGGATTCCAACTGCGTGTGAGAGATTGACAATAGGATAGATATCTGATGCAGGAATAGTGCAGATTACATCTGATCTTCTGACTTCTTCGTTGTTGAGTCCCCAGTTTTCTCTTCCAAAGAGTATGGATATCGTCCCTTCAATATCTGCGATCATCTCACGCAGCTCTTTGGGTGAATAAAATGGCATCCTGATTGGATGACACGCAGACTTCGAGAGAGCGCCTGTGGTTGCAATGACCATATTGCTTGTTGCAAAGATCTCTTCAAGATCAGTAACCACAGCCTGCTCAAGAACATCCTTTGCATGTGATGCCCGTGCATAAGCATCAATTCCAAGGGGGCATGGATTGATAAGAACAAGATCAGTAAATCCAAAGTTTTTCATTACCCGTGCTGAAAAACCTACATTCCCCTCATAGAGGGGTTCTACCAGAACAATCCGAATACGTGGCATTAAAAGAATTTATTGGATAGCCTGAACCGTTTCAATCAGAGTCTGGACACCTTTGTCATAGACCGCATTGCCAACTACGATTGTATCTGCATATTGTGCCATCTCTGCAGCCTTCTCACCTGAATCTATTCCCCCGCCATAGTAGAGAACAGCGTTGTCAATAGCTCCTGCAGCAGCTTTTACGATTTCAGGACTGCCATAGGTCCCACTATATTCGATATAGACAACTGGGAACTGGAAGAAATGATCTGCTACTTCAGCATAAGCAGCAACTTCATCAGCCCCGATGGAGCAGTCTGACCCTGTTACCCGGGCAACTGAAGAGTTCGGATTCAGAACAATGTATGCTTCCTGAATAACCCTGTCCCATTGTACTTTGCTGTGCAGTGCCCATTCCTTATGCTTACCAACAATCCATTGTGCCTGGTTGGTATTCATCACGCTGGCAATGAAGAGGAGATCTATACCGTCTGCGACAACAGCTTCAGGTCCAGCTGGCTCTACTACCAGGGGAAGCCCGTATTCCCTGACCTGATCCCGGAGCTCCTGCATGTTCTCTTTGGTAATATTCAGGGTTCCTGAGAGCATCAGGGCATCAGTGCCACTTGTGGCTATCTCTGCCAGTTGATCCTCAGTCAGGTTCTTATCTGGATCGAGTTTGGTAACATGAGCCCAGGTCTTCCATTTTGTATACATAACAGGTCCAGCCTTGGATTCTTCTTAAGACTCGCCGTAAGAAGGGAAATAGATTGCAGTTCAGACAGGGACTGCTGCCTTGAGCTGTTTTATTTTATCTTTTGAAAGTCCGGAAATTTTTGCTGCCTTTTCCGGATTTGCAGCACTAAGTGACTTAAGATCGATTATTCCCGCACAGTACAATTGCTCGATTACAGGTTCACTGATACCTTTCAGATTGAGAAGTTCTTCACGACCTTTTTCTAGATGCTTTTTAGTGATTTTTACAGGTTGCTCTTTATTGAGGGCTTGTGCAACCAATACAACATGCTTGCCAACTGTATCGATTGAAACTCCAGACTTCAGACTGATGTAGGCAGGATGTGATCCCAAAAGATCTTCAGGCCCAATAAAACCTGCTTCCTGATATTTACGCAGAGATGTAGTAGGGATTCCGATCTCTTTGAGTTGATTTCTGCTTGTAAGAAGTATAGCCTCGGCTTTGAGTGTATTTGCCTCCTCTTCACTCAGGCCTGCTTTCTTCAGATCTTCAATACAGACTTTTGAGAGATCGTCGATGCTGTTGATCCCGGAGGCTGTGAACGATGACATCACCTTGGTATGACTACGTCCCCGTTTTGGCGGGACGAACTGCTTCATGAATTTTTTGCATTCTGATCGTTTCTTCAGCAGCGCCATCACATCGAGAGTATCTTTGATTAGTTGCTCTGCTATCTTTTTCGTGACTCCGATTGCTTTCATCAGAGCGTCAGGATCCATCTTTCCGAGCTCAAAAGCAGAGTAGATCTTAGCAGAGAGGAGATCCTCCCTGATCTTTTCTGTCATAGAAGGGATCATTGCAAAGATGTCCTTTTGCTGAGTGATGAGCTGACAGAGTGGACAGCCCATCTCCCAGGGACGCGATCCTTTGGCAATGAGACTGATATGATTGAGATTATGTATCTCGCAGACTGCCTTGGTTCTGACAGCACCTCCCCACATCGAACTTGGGAGACTGATATTGAAAGTACAGTCTGGATATCCAGTACAACCAATGAATTGCGAGACACCTTTACGCCTAATACGGAGGTCTTTCCCGCATATCGGACATGGACCAATGGTTAGTTCCTCATCGGTCTGGTCCATGATCTCTCTTCCGATTAGTTCGCTGTTGGGTTCAAGCGCATCAAAGACCTTGTGAAGCATAACCCTGGAATCAGTGACTACCAGGTCTCGTGACTGCTTCTTAACCTTGATATCCTCCATTGCGGATTCAAGAGTACTGGTCATTTCAGGACGCGTGATCTCAGAAGCATGCCCCTCCAGTGATTCAGTAACCGCCCTTCCAACGAGAGTCGGCCTTAATGGGTTCCCTTCGATGTATTTCCTGCCAACCAGTTTCTGGATAACTTCATGTCTGGTAGACTTTGTTCCAAGCCCAAGTTCTTCCATTACCTGGATGAGTTTACTTTGGGAGTACCGCGGTGGGGGTTGAGTCTGTTTCTCTTCGAGATTGACATCCTTGATTGGAAGTTCCTCTCCGGGTTTCACCACTGGCAGAATAGAATCCTTAGCGTCAGAGTAGGTATATACCGTTCTCCAGCCTGCCTCTTTGAGTCTGCTTCCTGTTGAAGTGTATCCTTCTTTGGATGCAGTGAGGTTGATCTTCATCGTCATCCATTCTGCATCTGGAGAAAGTGTTGCAAGGAACCGACGTACTACCAGTTCATAAACTTTCCAATTTTCACCGAGTTGTTCTGGTGTAGCAACTCCTGCCGGATGGATAGGAGGATGATCAGTAGAAGATTTCTTTCCCTGAGTGGGTGTTTTGCGCCTGTTCTTCCTGACCCACTCAACTTCTTTTTTGAATTGAGTCTTTGAAAGGGTATCAAGAATGGATTCCAGGTTCAGAGATGGAGGGTATATTGTATTGTCGGTTCTTGGATACGAGATATAACCGTTCATATAAAGATCTTCGGCAATCCGCATTGCATTTGCTGCAGAGAGCCCGAGTCGTGCTGCTGCTACGATGAATCCGGTGGTGTCAAATGGTGTTGGTGCCTTGTCAGCTCTCGTTCCTTCTTTGACATCGGTCACCTTCAGTGGTTTTTTTGTTGCAGCGTATGCTGCATCTGCCTGCTCTTTATCAGTGAACTTTCCGTTGATATGTCGGGCACTGAAGGCCTCGCCATTCTTTTCTGTGTCGAGAGAGAGTTCCCAGTAAGGTTCGGGAATAAAAGATTCTATCTCACGTTCACGATCCACGATCATTGCGAGTGTGGGACTTTGTACCCTGCCAACTGAAAGGATATTGGTTCCTCCCCGTCGTGCAGCAAGGCTGATGAACCGGGTGAGTGAAGCACCCCAGAGCAGATCTACAATCTGCCTGGCTTCACCTGCTGCCGCCAGATCGAAATCAATATCAGAGGCATTTGAAAAGGCATGATTGATCTCTTCAGGAGTGATGGCAGAAAATCGTGCACGATCCACTTTGACCTTCTGGTTGACTGCACGGACGAGTTCAAATGCCTCCTTTCCGATAAGTTCTCCTTCAGTATCAAAATCAGTAGCAATCGTTACCCGGTCAGCTTTCTTTGATAGTTTTTGGACAAGTTTAACGATAGCTGGCTCTGTCGGCCGTTTGAGAACACCGGCATCAATAAGAGAGCGGGGAGGATGTGTTTCTGATCGCCAGTTTGTGTATCCCTCCACAAAATCGATCTCCACCACATGACCACGAAGTCCTATCGTGGCAATATCTCCAAACTGGTAAAGATTGACACCCCCCTCTTTCTTCTGGGATATCTTCTCTTTGCCGGCAAGTATCTGTGCGATACGATTCGCAACAATATTCTTTTCCGCTATGATTAGATGCATAATGATATCCCAATCCTCTGCTTACTCCACGCCCTGCAACTTGTCAAGTTCTTCTCTGAGAAGCACATTCAGGTGACCAGGGTCTGCACGCCCACGACATTTCTTCATAACCTGACCCACTAGGAAATTCAGGGCCGGACCTTTACCTGCATGATAATCTGCAACAGGTTGTGGGTTCTCTGCAATTACTTCCCTGACCATTCCGGATATTTCATCCCCGCCGGTTTTTGCGAGACCAAGTCGACCCACAATTTTTGTCGGCATCTCTGGTTTCTCTCCCGTTTTAACCTGGTCAAGAATTGTTCGCAGGATTTCTACACCACTCTTATCAGTGATAGTATCCGATTTCAGGAGCGTGATGAGATCTATGAAATGTGCCGGGGGCATGGCATCTATAGAAAAGTCACGATAGTTGAGTTCTCCAAGCAGGTAATCGGCAGTCCAGGTTGCTGCAAGACCTGCATCGGTCTTTGCAACCTCCTCATAGAATTCTGCAAGTTTGAGCCCTCCGGTAAGAGTGCGTGCATGCTCAAGAGAACAACTATACTGCTGCATGAACCTCTCACGCCGTGCATCCGGAAGTTCAGGAAGGGATATTCCGTCCACCCAGTCAGAGACCTGCATCGGCAAAAGATCCGGTTCAGGGAAGTACCGATAATCATTCTCTTCCTCTTTACTTCGTGATGAGGTGGTAACTCCCCTTGCCTCCAGAAAATGACGTGTTTCCCGCGCCACTACCTGGCCTCTACGAATCACATTCCGCTGCCTTGTTATCTCAAAAGTTAGAGCCTTCTCTACTCCTTTGTATGAGGAGATGTTTTTGACTTCTACTCTTCCTGATCCCTTGAGTGAAATGTTGGCATCAACTCTGAGAGATCCCTCCTTCTCACTATCAAAAACATTCAAGTACTCAAGGGTTGCACGAAGTTTATTCAGAAATCGTCGTGCTTCCTTGGGTGATTTGAGATCAGGTTCAGTAACGATCTCTATCAGTGGAATACCTGCACGGTTGTAGTCAATAAGGGTGTATTTTCCCCGGTCGGTAGTCCCCATATGTACCGACCGTCCTGGATCTTCTTCTACGTGTATTCTGGTGATCCTGATGTCTCGCTCTCCGTCTTCACCCTCTATCATGAGTTTTCCCCACTCTGCAAGTGGGCGATCGTACTGGGTGATTTGGTATGCTTTGTTGAGATCTGGATAAAAGTAGTTTTTTCGGGAAAAGTCGCACTCTTCTAAAACTGTACAGTTCAAAGCCTTGGCAACTCTCATTGCAAATTCGATGACTTTTTTATTGACAACCGGCATGCTTCCAGGCAGACCAAGGCAAACGGGGCAGGTATGGGTATTAGGTTCGTCATCTCTAAAGTCTGTTGAACAACCACAGAAGAGCTTGGACTTTGTATTGAGCTGACAATGAATCTCAAGACCAATAATTACATCTTCGTGTTCCATCAGGCCGCCTCCTGCTCGTATGCAAATGCAGCATCAATAACCTTCTCGTCTTCGAAGTGCTTTCCAATGAGCTGAAGACCAACAGGCATGCCATCAACCTTTCCGCAGGGTACTGATATGGCTGGAACGCCTGCAAGGTTCGCTGGTACAGTCAGAATATCTGAAAGGTACATTTGCAGAGGGTCTGATTTTTCTTTTAGTTTGAAAGCAATAGATGGCATCGTAGGGCCGGCAATAAGGTCAACTTCCTTAAAGAGCCTGGTAAAATCATCACGAACCATTTGTCGTGCTGTCTGTGCTTTGTGGTAGTATCTTCCAAAGTACCCGGCTGCGAGGGAGAAAGTTCCAAGAATAATTCTCCTTCTAACTTCCTTTCCAAACCGTTCCTGTCTTCTTTCAGAAAACTCTTCGTGCCAACTCTTTCGAAGGTCCCCCCCCGGACCATATCTGATCCCATCAAATCGTGCAAGGTTTGATGAGGCTTCGCTGGTGCAGATTACATAGTAAGCCGCCAGTGCATGGCTCATTGATGGCATAGAGCAGGGTACTGCCTCTGCACCAGCATTTTTAAGAGTATTTATTGCCTGTTTGACCGTATCAGCAACTTTAGGATCGACACCTTCACCAAAAAATTCGGATGGAAGACCGATACGAAGACCTTTGATTGAAGGGTCTGGTGTATGTGTGTATGGTCTGTCTACCGAGGTTGAATCACGTTTGTCATGTCCTGCAATCACTGAAAAGAGTCGTGATACTCCGGTGACATTCTTTGCCATCGGTCCGATCTGTTCAAGGGAATTTGCATATGCTATAAGTCCGTACCTCGATACTCTTCCATAACTGGGTTTAAGCCCGACGATTCCACAAAATGCAGCTGGACATCTGATTGAACCACCAGTATCTGAACCCAGCGCCATATCACAGTACCCGGCCGCTATCGCTGCTGCCGAGCCACCTGATGAACCACCGGGCACCCTGTTATTATCACATGGGTTGAGTGTGGGACCAAAGGCACTATTTTCAGTTGTAGTACCCATCCCGAATTCATCCATATTTGTCTTGCCTACGATGGCAGCTCCTGCCGATTTAAGGAGCGATACTACATGAGCATCATACGGTGGGATATATCCTTTCAAAATTTTTGAGCCGCAGGTTGTCTCTATTCCTTTTGTTGAAATATTGTCTTTTATTGCGACGGTTGTTCCGTTCAGGTTCCCGTCAGTGTATTCAATTTCCGGAATGGTGGTGATGAAGGCATTGATAGTATCAGAAACAGAGAAGGTGAGTGTTTTTACCATGTTACATCACCCGCGGAGCCTTAAAATACCCGTTCTCGGTTTCGTTTGCATTTTTGAGTGCTTCTTCCTGGCTCAAAGATTCTGTAACTTCATCTTCTCTAAATATATTGATGAGACCCCGATCTACTCCTTTTCCCTGAGGGAGTGCATCGAGCATCTCAAAGTATGTAAGAATTTTTGAACATTGGGATGTAAACTCTTCAATTTCACCGTCATCAACTCCGATGTCGGCAAGTTTGGCAATCTTTCTAACGTCTTCTGAATTTACCATGGATCCTTATGCCTTCCTGATATGGTGCATGTAATCTGAAACTGAGTTCTGATAACCGTTCTGCCTTGCAAGACGTTTTATTTCTTTCCAGATACCGGTTCCATACTGCATAGCTTTTTTCTCATAATATGCGGTCTCTGATGAGAGATATCTGGCTGCAATCTCTCTGAGCGGCCTTTTTCTAACTCCTTCACTGACCTTCTCTGTCACAGGAATAGTGGATGCAGCGCATACTACTCTGATGTCTAGATACGGCATCGAGAGCCAGGTACCGTGATACCCGGCGACTGCCTGATCACGTATTCCCTGTCTGGATAAAGAAGAAAAATCTGCAGAAAAAGTACTGGTAAGTTGCTCTTCATTCTTCCCAAGGTATCGCGAGTATCCGCCAAAGACCTCATCAGCTCCCTGACCTGTTAGTATTCTTTCGTACCCTTCATCGTGGGCTGTCTCGGCAACAAAAAAAAGGGTGGTTGCAATGGCGAGATCAACTGGTGTTGGATCCTTGATGATTTTCATCACCTTTGGAATGGTTTCTTCTATCTCACACGAGGTAACCGTTCTGATCTCAAGTGGGAGATTTAATTCTCCAGCTACCTTTCCAGCCCGTTTCAGGTCATGCGACCCCTCAACACCAACAGATATACAGGGTTTTTGTGCAAGAGCTGCAACAAGTGCTGAGTCAACTCCCCCGGATAATGCGGTCACACCCTCTTCTGATCTCATTCTGATTGAATCAACGATTGCAGCATGAAGATCCAAAGATCGTGACTTTGGTTCAATGGCCCTTATTTTCCTCCCATTGCACCATACTTCTCCCGCGGGACAGTCTCCTAATATAATCCCGTAATGATCTCGTGCACTGCAGGACTTCCACTTCAGGAAGAATTCTCCCCCAAATAAAGAGATCTTATCCGGTTCTTCGATAAGTATCGATGAGATTTCTTCGTTCGAAAGAACAATTCCGTCGAATTCGACCCAGCCTCGTAGTTCCATCTGTCTTGTCAAGGTGGAGGATGCACCCTATATAGTATGTTCGGACAGGCCAAAGACAGAATGATCTCAAGGTAATCCCGGTGTGATAAAT
>NZ_DATMYY010000181.1:0-2256 GCF_035560735.1 Methanospirillum sp. | reverse complement strand
TTTCAACCCTATGCTCTATGAGTATGCAGATTTCTCGTTTAAACTATTTTCACGAACAGAAGGGGATTTTTCCAAATTTACTCTCCTTTTTCAGACATACCTGATACCTGATTTCTTCTATTCGACTCTTATCCCGGGAATCATAATTATTGCCGCGATTATCGGGATTTTGCTTACACTTGCAATACTGGTTAAAAGATCAAATCTTCAGGATGAGGAAAAAGGGCTAGTAACCTTTTCCATCTCATCAATTATTTGTACAATGGTCATAATCATCCTGTTTTCAGAGATGGATGCATGGCCATACATAAGTCAGATCCCAGTACTCCTTTATATTATTGCAGTTCTGTTAATTTTCAAATTATGTGCTCATATGCATGGTATACAACTGTTTTTGCTGATACTGATTACCATTAATCTGATAATGCTCACTGGCCTTGTACTCACAATTCCTACGACACCAAATGAAGACCAGTACTCCTTAATTCAAACAATGGAAGAAAATGATATCACCCATGCTTTTTCGAACTTCTGGGATGCTAATCTCATCACATATCTCTCTAATGAGCGTGTAAAGGTGAGGGCAGTTGAATATGTGGGAGTCCTTGCACCCTTCATTGATCTCTCAAATATTCAATGGTTTGAAAACCAGAGACTATCAGAAATGCCATTGACATTAATTGTCCGAAGTGATGATACTGTAAATTTCTATTCATTTGTTGCTTCACACCCCCCTGACCGTTTCAATGATTTACAATATTACTCAGTTCTTCAATATGACTCGTTGAACAGTACTTCTGTCAGTGAAGTTCCAAAGAACTGGCGAGAAAAACTTGGAACGGTAAACATTGGATTTTCAAGAATCTTTGAAAAATTCCATTTGCTAACAAGTTCTTAACACATTTTTTCGGGTCATAATAGAATTATCCTACTATCCTCTTCATTTTGCAGTATTTTGAGGATTATCCTGATACTTGCACCGGAACAATATATTGCTATAAATAACGTATCTCTTGTAACAGACGATAGATATGCCAGAACCGACGCCAAGTAGTCTTTTCTCTCATTTAGGCGAGAGAAGTTCGTTCATTATTCTGCTTTGTCTCTTTGGAGTCATTGCAGGTATCAGAATCCTGTTATCCGGATTGATAGTAAGCCCGCAGATCTTCGCAGACGAACTGGTCTACGATATCATTGCCAGAGAAGTCTATAACGGGGTTTTGCTTACCTCTCATCTTCCATATCCAGAAGGGCCCTTCTCACCCGGATACTCATTTGTTGCCAGCCTCGCATATTTCCTCAGTCCGGATAAGTATGTTGTATATCATTATATGCTGGGCATCAATGCCATATTGACAACTAGTATTATTTTTCCTGCATATTACCTCCTAAAATCAGTAACGTCAAAAGGAATTGCATTTTCAGGTTCGGTGATTATTGCACTCCTTCCTACAGTTACCATGAACACATATGTCCTCATGAGTGAGGCTCTGTTCATTCCCCTGACTCTTTTTTCAGTCTTGTTTGTAAAAGAATCTCTATCTACAGATAAACCAGGGGTCTGGGATATCCTTACGGGATTATCAATTTTCCTTCTCTACTTCACCCGTGCAACCGGTATCTCCATGATCATAGCTCTGGTGTTGACACTTGTCTGGATGTTTAAGAGTGGACATTTTCAATTTACAGAGACGATTAAGAAAAAACTCATTTTTATTGCAGGTCCAGGATTTTTACTTTTCCTGATCTGGATTTTCGATCAGTTATTAATGAAGGGTTCACTTCCATCAGGATATAGTACAGATTACTATATTACTCTGATAAACGAGGCTCTGACCCATGATCCTGGCCACCTGGTATACGTCTTTATGCAGCATCTTGACTACCTTCTGCTTGGTTCGTTTATTATATTCCCAATATTGGCAATTATTGCAGGATGCTCATTTATACGGCCGGTATGCCGGATTTATTCATCAGGACAACAGGAACCAGACAACAGTAAAGGGAGCATACCAGTCCTTCTTTATTGTTCTATTTTCTCAGTTATCCTGTTCTTATTCACGTTAGCTCATATGTGCAATCTTTCATATGAATACTCAATCTGTGGGAGATATGTTGATGCTATCATACCCCTCATAATCATTGGCGGGATCATCGGGCTCACCCGACTGATTCAAACCGGAGAATATTTAAAATTCCTGAAACCTGCACTTATTTACCTTATAATCACAGTTATTATTACTTGGGCAGTAATGC
>NZ_DATMYY010000180.1:0-11239 GCF_035560735.1 Methanospirillum sp. | reverse complement strand
TGGACATATTTATACATTTTTGGGCGAACCCAATATCAGGACAACGGACAATGTTCTCCTCATGAATGGCTCATCTTTTAGACTGAACTCTCCAGGCTTGTTAAAATAGATTTATCTGTTTATATTCCTGGCCCAAAACCGGGATATCCCTCTTCAGAATGGAACCTGATGGTTAATTCAAGGAATAGAGAAATGAGAGGAATTAGAACCCTGTAAGAATCCGAGAGAGAACAGCCATTCGTGGATCTGTTGTTTGTTGTTTCCCAATTACATCGCTGAACGGCTGGAACACAACTTCTCTCTTAATCTCACCCACCATCACACCTCCCTGACCGTTAAGGAGGGCGTTTACTGCTGATACGCCGAGCTTTGCAGCAAGCACTCGATCACGTGATGTCGGGCTGCCCCCTCGCTGGGTATGACCAAGTACACAGACCCGCGATTCCATCTTTATCCTGGCTGACACCTGCTTTGAGATCCCGAAGCTGCATCCTGGATGATCTCCTTCAGCTACCACGACGATGGCATGGTGTTTTCCTTTTGTGAAGAGGGATTCCAGATGTAAGCAGAGTTCTTCCACTTCCTGATGACCGTCATGAAGGACCAGGTATGCAGCCCCTCCTGCAATTCCCGCCTCAAGAGCGATGAAACTGCTTGTATGTCCCATCACCTCGACAAAGAAGAGACGACCGTGGGAGATTGCGGTGTCACGAATCCTGTCGATAGATTCTAGAGCGATATTTACGGCAGTGTCAAACCCGATAGAAAAGTCGGTACCTGCAATATCGTTATCGATGGTTCCGGGAATTGCGATGATCGGGATTCCTGTCTCCTCAGAAAGATAGTTACCCCCTTTGAATGATCCGTCCCCGCCGATCAGTATCAGACCGTCGATCCCTTTCTCAAATAGTTGATCCGCAGCTTTCTGCCTGCCTTCAGGTGTTCTAAATTCATCGCTTCGGGAGGTTCCGAGAATAGTACCTCCCTGGTGAATGATATTTCCCACGTCATGACGCTGAATCTTGTAGATATCTCCGTCGATCATGCCAGTGTATCCACGCCGGATTCCGTATATCTCCACACCTGCGTAAACACCTGCCCGGTATACTGCCCTGATACAGGCATTCATCCCGGGAGCGTCGCCTCCTGATGTAACAACGGCTATCCGCTGCATCTTCACTCCCATGGATATCCAGTTCTGTTGATCACCTATATAGTGATATTCTTCAGATCTGGCGGGGTTGATAAGATCTGAATTCAGCCCTGCCAGGGTGTCAGACTGATGTGGATCAGAAGATTACTCTCGCTGTGGGTCTGACTGATTTTTCCCCCGCTGATCCGGCACTCTTCAAAGAAGGATACCAGGCTTTCCTGGGCTGGTGGCCATCCCGGCCCTGATCCCAGGCAGTCAAGTGTGAGCAGGAGATCTGTCTCTTGCTTTTGGCATGATAGTCTGATGCTCTCAGCTCCTGCAACTCCAAGGTTCTCAAGAAGTGATATGAGGAAGTCCTCGAATCGATCCCTGGCTATACAGACCACTGGAATATTTTCATTTTGATCAAATGAGATTGAAACGGTTTCAAATATGGGAATATGGGCAAGGCGGGTTACAAGCAGCCTGATGTACAGCTCCGGATCATCACTGGCCTCAAGAAACTCTTCGTCAGTGACCTGCTGGTTGGTCAGATCGTCAAGGATAGACCTGATAAAACCTGAAAGTTCGACATGGTCTTCTCTCGGGACCGGTTCCTCTCCTTCAAGGAGTGCGAGATAATCCTGGTACAGCCGGTCAGCACGTCTGATCAGTGATGGGTGAATAATACGGTCCAGCCCTTCTCTTTTGATAATCCTATCTAATTTTCGTGTTATCTGCCCTGCTTTGAGTGCAAGTTCAAGATCGTCACGGGTTCCTTCCTTGTGAAGATTTGAGAACTGGCTAAAGTCTTCGAGAAGATCATCGATGAGATCAGTGCTGATAAGGGTCCGTACCTTTCGGGCGATCTCTTCTTCACCGATCTGGCTCATGATGAACTCTAGTGAGAGGAGTCTGCCCGAGATAATGGTGAACAGGCCGCTCAGGCGTTCCATTGTCTCACTCGAGAGGATGGCAAGTTTCTTTTCCTGGATACGATCCTCTGCAGCGTTTCCGGTTCGACTTATTGAGAGGAATGAAATCGTCTCTTCCCTGATGATAAACTGAAAGAGTATCAGTCCGGAGACTGGAAACAGAACATTAAGAAGAAATGTACCCGGGACTAGTTCATTGGTTATCTCACCGGTTACAAAGAGGAGGAGGAATCTGAGCGAGCCGATGAGAAGGCCGATGAAGATAACCCGCTGGTATGTAAGATTCCGCCGCCACAAAAGGGCGAAAAGGCCGGCAAGTACACCTGAAATGATAGTGATCAGAGCACTGGCAGCCATATCAGGCCCACCTGTAACGAGTGCATATCCACCTCCCAGGACTCCTGCAGCTGCTCCGATGAAGGGACCGCCCAGGATACCGGCGATAGCAGGACCCAGATCAGGGAACTGGATTGTGATTCCCCATGGAGAAATGAACTCCATATACCCGTATGCAGAGAAGAGCCCGAAGATGACAGTCAGCCAAATCCGCTCGGTTATGGTAGTAGCACTGATGAGGATATCCTGAAATGTTCGCGACCTTGTAAGCAGAAAAATGATAGCACCAAGGACTGCAATCCTGTTCAGGAGGGGAACGCCGGTCTCACTTATCTGGCTGGAAAAGAGCACCCCTATCAGGGCAAACCCGATGATTAGGATTACTGCTCCCTGCTTTAGGAGCATTCCTGATTCCCATGCTTGTGACAAAGATTGTCTGATACCCACCGGGAAAGGATGAGCAACTGGCTCTGGATGTGTTTTTGTTCTTCTAGTCTTCTTCTCTTCTTCGATCAGGTATAGCACGATTACAAGGCCAATCACCAATGTTCCCAGGGTTGGGATAGTGATCTGGTGGAGTTCATCAATAGCATCTCCTGTTACCGCTGGTTTGACAGCCCAGACCAGTATAACCTGAATGAGTCCTGTAAATCCGGTGATTAATCCGAGGATAAGTGTCCTGCGTGATGCAAATGCATCCCGATACCTGGATACTAACCCAGCAAGACAACCGGCTGCGAGTGGAGGGATAACCTCAGCATACCAGGGAAGTGTTTCAAAACCAGGGGATCCATATCCACCGATTCCTGAAACTGCTCCGACAATGATCCCTGCGATTGGACCGCCAAGGAAAGCTGCAATGATCGGGATAAGAGTGCCAAAACTGATAGGGAGAGTGTCTATCAGGATACTTGACCTGGTTCCGTATATCCCGAGGATAGAGAAGATACATATGAAAAGCAGGAGGTCTCCCCTCCCAGGTTTATGGTCAAGTACCGGGGTAATCACTCCTGACCTGATGACGAGGTAGAGGAGTATGAGAAGTCCGAGCAGGTTTTGCACGAGTGGAAGGCCGACATCGTAAAAAACCTCTTCTCTAAAGAGAGCCATGAGCAGGTAGGCAAAGGTGCCTGCAGTCATGATAACAAACCAGAGGCGTGATCCACGTGCATACCGGGGCAGATGTGCGTCCAGGTACAGCATCATGATCCCCGTGAATGCAAACATGAATGCACCGAACGCAGAAGTGTAACTGAGAAGAGTCTTGGGATTTCCTGACCAGACTATAAAGAGCATAAGCCCGATGAACCCAGTGATGATAATCTGATAGGTTCGTTTTTCATTCCATCCCGAAACGCCTGTTGAACAGAGGATCGAAGCGACTGCACGTGCCCGCCCGTCTGCCCCGGTTATGAGCACACCAAAGAGGATGACATACCCGGTAAAGAAGAATATCACTGCCCCGTATGGAAGTGTGTTGAGTCCGGCAACCGCACCTGCAAAGAGGTCTTGTGCTCCTTTTGTGTAATACCCCATTGTGAAGAAGGCAAGGGTCATCAGTCCGGTGATGAGAAATGCAATTCCCTGGGTAATCCTGACATTTCGTATCTGTTCTGCATAAAATGAAGCACCGTGGCGAAGACCGATCTTTTCCCTGAGCCATATTGAGAAGATGAGAAGGTTCAGACCCGAACCAACTGCACCCATAATCGGGATTATCTCGGTAACCTGCCCACGGGAGGCTGATGGAATGAGTCCGGCAGCCATGGCCTCGAATGGGATAGTGATTCCAAGAAATGTATAGATAACCCCGCCGATCATCACTGCAGCAAAGAAGAGGACAAGTTTCTCAAAAAGTGTGAAATTCTTTTTGATCAAGAGCGGCAGGATGATAAACAGGGTTATTGTGGCGAGTATCTCGCGTGAGCAACTGATTGGTATGAGTTCCTGAAGAAACTGTGCTGAAAAGAGGGCAAGACCGCCATATCCGATCATCTCGAGCACATAAATCAGGACCATGAAGAAGACTTCCCAGTTTTCAGGACCGGGAAAGCCGTGCATACCATCAAAGATGTGTTCACCCTTGGCAAGTGTATACCTGGCCAGTCCCTCGACAAGGACATATTTATAAATGAGAACCAGGATAGCAAGCCAGAGAAATGAAAATCCTGTGAGGGTTCCAGCATTTACTGCCTCAGGAAATCCCCTGCCGCTGATAGAAACGGCAAGCATGATACAGGGGCCGAGGAAGAAGATGAGGTCAGTGAGAGTGGGAAGGGAGAATTGGGTGAGTGAGTGGAATTTTGTGGTCATAGGGGATTTTCGTTCCCGGTATGGTATTTGGAGCAGTAATAAGAGTCAATGTCTCCGGGTAAAAATTATGCCAGTCCGGTTTGTCCTGGCAATATTTGCCTGACTTTTCTATCACCCGGATGCGGTCCCGGGTTCTCTCTGCCCGTCATCTGCGCAAAGAGGGCTGTGTCTTGTGTTTTTGCAACCATTCGGAGAGTAGATAAAGGCCGATGAATATCACCGGCATGCAAAGGTCAAGCCAGAGTACAAGGCCTGCGTTGTTTTCCGAGAGGTTCTGACTCGATATGATCTGCCAGATATGGCCTATCCCTGCTCCCATCATGAAAATGGCATATGCTATCAGGGGTGCTATCCTGAATGTTCCCGGGATTAGGAGAGCGAGGATTCCAAGCACTCCAATAGCCAGGTTCGCAAGGGCGACCTCCTGCTGAAATGGGTTTCCGACAGGCCATCCGATACTCTGTGCCACGAGGTCTGCAAAGAGGGTATGACCAATAAATGCCCAGATTCCTCCGATACCTATGATTACCAAAAAAGCCCAGTTTAAAAAAATTTCAGCTCTCCGGGCATTATCAGCCCGTGGTCGTTCCCGTGATATCTGAACGAGAGCCCCGATTATGGTGATGGCAATAAAAATGATGGGAATGAACTCTGACACCGACATGAAAAGGAGGTCGGCAGGATGGTTAATAATAATGACTGGTGGTTTGCATAAATTCCGAACTCAGTTCATGTCCAGCCTCAATGGGCACTTTAGGTTTTTATGAATGTACCGTCTTCGTACTCTCTGAAGGCCTGCTCTAGTTCCTCCTGTGTGTTCATCACAATCGGACCTCCCCATGCAATTGGTTCTTTTATGGGTTTTCCAGAGAGAAGGAGCAGGCGGAACGGTCCGTTTACTGCCTTGAACTGTACATGATCGCCCTCGCCGAACAAGACCAGATCCCTGTTTTTGAGTACCTGTCCACCTGGTCCGCAGGTTCCTGTTCCTGCAAACATGTAACAGAAGACTGTGTACCCACGTGGAACCTGGTGCAGGAATGTTCTCCCATCTTGAAGTGATATATCAAGATAATCGGGATCTGCAACAATATCCTTTATGGGTCCTTTTATTCCACCATATGATCCTGCTATCACTCTAATGGAAACTCCCTGTTCAGGTGAGATCAATGGAATCTCCTCTGCAACTATCTCCTGGTACCTGGGATGTATGAGTTTCTCTGACCTTGGAAGGTTTACCCAGAGTTGAAACCCTCCCATCTTCCCGTTTACAGGTTTTGGCATCTCCTGATGAATAATACCTGACCCAGCTGTCATCCACTGGACTGCACCTGCTCCGATGGTTCCGGCATTGCCCATGCTATCACCATGTTCAACCATCCCTTCAAGCATGTACGTGACGGTTTCAATCCCCCGGTGAGGATGCCAGGGAAATCCTCTGATATAGTCATCAGGATTATCACCTCTGAAATCATCGAGCATCAGGAAGGGGTCAAACATAGGAATCTGGTGATATCCAAATGCCCGGTGAAGCCTGACTCCTGCTCCTTCCATCGTCTCCTGAGCATGCAAAATATGTTGAGCAGTACGGATCAGCATGAACTAGTCACCTCTGTATGATACCATAATGGTTTCTCATCCAGGTACCTGTATGATTATTAGCCAGGTGAACAATGGTAAATACATGCTAAAAACCCGGACTCTTTTCTTTCTCATCCTATTGTGTGCTGGTGTGGGGACAGTTCAGGCATATTCTCTGAACATCAGTGATCTCATGGGTGGGGCAGCTGCATACAAAGGACTTGGGGATCATCCCGATTCAGAATGGTATACTCCGTTTTCAATCAATGCATCGTCTGATGAGAATCTTACGTTAATTAAGGTACCTTCAGTGCAGCAATCTACCGAGATTACGTGTGGCTCTGCTGCTGCTTTAGATAATCTCCTCTATTATGGCAGTACCGGTGACGAGATGAGCATGGCTGAAGAGATGGGAACTGTACCGGTGTACGGGGCCAATGTTGTTCAGATGGCTAAATTATTTACAGACCGGGGATGGACAGTCCATTCCAGTACAACCGATGGTGATGGTGATCTTGCCCTGCTTCAGAACAATCTCAAAGCAGGTGTGCCCACACTCGTGGCTTGGGCTGACTGGGGAGGACACTGGATGGTGGTCACGGGGTACGACACCATGGGGACTGATACAGTTGTTGATGATGTGATCATATTTGCTGATCCATATGATGTTACTGACCACAATCAGGATGGATACTACCGATTCCCTGCAGCACGGTTTTACTCGCTCTGGTTTGTTCCTCACTGGTATCCTGACAAAGATTCTGTGAGGCCCTGGCTTACTGCAACTCCTCCTGCCCCAATCTCCAAAAGCCATGGGTAATCAGGATCGCTGTAACCAGAAGATGTGGCTTGAACCCCCCTCTTTATCTTCTGTTATACATTTACAATACCTTAAATAGCAAGATGCTCCTCATTCTCTTCATTGACTCATATCCTGCCTTCTGTGGATATGAATTACTCTCGGTCATACGGTTAGCAGGAAATACAGGCCCGGTTTTATCAAATGGACTATCAACTCAGTGATCTGATCAACATTGACGAACTACAGGGCCTGATGGATCATCTCTATTCAGTCAGTAGATTTGCAACCGGCGTCATAGACAACAACTCGGTTATTCTCACAGGAAATGGTTGGGTGGATCTCTGTACCAAGTTTCACCGTGTTCATCCAGTGACCCTGAAACGGTGCCTGGAGAGTGACATACAGGTTCTCGGGCACATGCAAGAGGCAAATCCATCCTATATGTACAAATGTCATAACGGGCTCGTGGACGTTGCAACCCCTATTATCATTGACGGCAAACATCTGGCTAACATCTTTATCGGACAATTTTTCCTTGAGCCTCCTGACCTGGAGTTCTTCCGGGGAATGGCACGCGAATTTGGGTTTTCAGAAGAGGAATACCTGAAGGCAGTTGAGGATGTTCCGATTCTGACAACTGATCAGGTGAATCAGAATCTTGCATTTCTTCGAAAAGTAACTGAGATGCTCGGTGAGATGGGGCTGACTCAAAAGAGAATCCAGGAGGCTGAACGTCTTTTGAAGGAGGCCCATGACTCACTTGAACAGAAAGTTATAGCGAGAACCGCTGAACTCGCCGTAGCAAAGGAGAGGGCAGAGGCTGCAAACAGGGCGAAGAGTGAGTTTCTTGCCAACATGAGTCATGAGCTCAGAACTCCGATGAACGCAATTCTTGGATTTTCCCAGCTCATGCAGCGGGATTCCTCTCTCAACCCGGAACAGCGGGAGTACATACAGATCATCAACCGGAGCGGTACCCATCTGCTTGCATTGATCAATGAGGTACTTGAGATATCAAAGATAGAGGCACGGCGTGTCACTCTGGAAGAGACCTCGTTTGATCTTCATGAACTTATCAGGGACATGGAGAACATGTTCAGGGTCAGAACTAATTCAAAAGGTTTGTATCTTCAGGTTATTGGACTAGATACCATACCCCGGTATGTCTATGCCGATGAAAGTAAAATCAGGCAGGTTCTGATAAATCTCCTTGGTAATGCAGTGAAATTTACTGAACATGGTGGTGTCCGTGTCAGACTTGAAGTTAATAAAAGAGAAGATACTGCTGCTTTGCTCAACATCTCTATTGAGGATACCGGAATAGGAATTGCGGATGATGAGCATGATCTCCTGTTCAGATATTTTGAGCAGACAACAAGCGGAAAAATGTCAAAGAGTGGAACCGGTCTAGGCCTTGCCATCAGCAGGGAATATATCAGGCTTATGGGTGGAGATATTTCTGTTGTCAGCCATCCTGATAAAGGAAGTATCTTTTCCTTTTCTCTGCCTGTCATGATTGCTCAAGCTCCTGCTCCCAGTGACCTGGAGAAGCAGGGTATCGTGCTCAGGCTCAAGTCCGATGTTCTGCCTCCAAAAGTTCTGATCGTTGAGGACAATGAAGAGAACCGGACCTTTCTTGAGACACTGCTTAAACAGACTGGTTTTACTGTCCGGACTGCAACAAACGGAAGACAGGCCATCTGTGAAACTGAAAAGTGGCATCCTGATTTTATCTGGATGGATATCAGAATGCCTGAAATGGATGGTCTTGAGGCGACCAGGCAGATCCGATTGCTTCCTGAATGCAAAGATCTGGTGATTGTTGCGCTGACTGCCTCGGTCTTTGAAGAAGATAGAAAGAAGATCCTGGACACAGGATTTGATGATTTTGTCAGTAAACCCTTTCTTGAAGAGGAGATATTCGAGATGATAGCAACGCATCTTGGGGTTGAATATGATCTCTTCCCCGAGAGTCCTGATAAGATTCCGGGAGTTAAAACTGAACTCAATGCTGAAATGCTTCTTGAGATTCCCTCTTCATTGCGTTCAGCACTCTCAAATGCAGTAATACGACTTGACCGGGTGGAGATCGCCATGGTTGCCAGGCAGATAAGAGATGAGTTTCCTGATGTTGGCAGGATCATAATGGGTCTTGCTGATACTCTTGATTTTGACCGGCTTATCCACTGGCTTGATGCAACAGAAAAACTGGAGAGATATAATGAATCAGTCTGAACCTTGCGGTCCGGCCCAGATCCTGGTTGTTGATGACTCCCCGGGCAGCCTGAAACTTCTGACCGATATCCTGTCAAAACCGGGATATCTTGTCAGGCCGGCTCCAAGTGGCAGACTCGCTCTTCGATCTGTTGATGTTGAGATACCTGATCTTATTCTTCTTGATGTGATTATGCCTGATCTTGATGGGTATGAGGTCTGCAGACAACTGAAGAATAACCCAAAGACAACTTCGATTCCGGTCATCTTTATAAGTTCCCTTGAAGAGCCTGCTGATAGAGTAAAAGGGTTTGATGTTGGGGGTGTGGACTTTATCACAAAACCGTTCCAGTCTGAAGAAATTCTGGCCCGGGTTCATACTCATCTATCTCTTCATCAGCTTCAGAAGCAGATGAAGACACAAAATGTTCTGCTTGAAGAACAGATTCAGGAGCGAAAGAGGAATGAAGAGGAACTGAAACAGTATCAGAAGAATCTTGAACAGATGGTACGGGAGCGAACTGATGAACTTGACCAGTTCTTTTCCCTAACTCTTGATCTTCTCTGCATTCTCTCTAGGGATGGAAAGTTTATCAGGTTAAACCCTGCATGGGAATCTGATCTTGGATACCCGCTTGGGGATATTCTCTCTCATAATTACTTGGATTATGTTCATCCTGATGATCTGGAACGAACCAGTGATATGGGAAAAAGAGCAGTTTCAGGAAGGATAACCAGCTTTGTTAACCGATACAGACACAGGGATGGATCATACCGATCCCTTGAATGGTCTTCCATCTCTTCCGGCAATCGCATATTTGCTTCAGTACGTGATATAACCGAACGGAAGAATGCTGAATATTCGCTCCATTATGCACGAAAGAAATTAAACCTGCTGAACCAGGTTGTTTTTAGCGATATTCAGAACTATGTCTTTTCGCTGACTGGTTTTCTGGATCTGCATCAGGAACTGGTTACTGATTCAAAGCAGGCATATTATCTGGAGAATGAGCGAAAAGCAGTTGACAAGATCCTCCGGTCTCTGAACTTTGCGAAGATGTACCAGGATATGGGCATCAAACCCCCTGTCTGGCACCAGGTATCCCAGACTTTTCTCTATGCTATCTCTCATCTTGATTTTTCACAATACAATCGTGAGATTCAGGTGAACGGTCTTGAAATCTATACTGATCCTCTCCTTGAGATGGTTTTTTACATCCTCGCTGAGAACGTGGTGAAGTATGCCCACTCTGCAACTCTCGTCAGACTGAGTTATGAGATCGGTCCCGAAGGGTGTATATTGGCATTTGAGGACAATGGGGTGGGAATTGAAACTGATCTAAAAGAGAAGATCTTTGAACAGTGGTATGGTGAACAAAAGGGGATGGGTCTCTTTCTTTCACGTGAGATACTGGCTATCACCGGGCTTTTGATACGGGAGGTCGGAAAACCCGGGTCTGGTGCACGGTTTGAGATTTTGGTTCCCAATATGATGTTCAGGAAGGTAATTTTTGATGAGGGGTAAATATCCTCTGGATTTTTGTTTGCAGTACATTCATATTATTTGAGACTAATGAAGTTGTGATGGATTCAATCCGCTACTCTCTGGTGTGTATCAGTCTCCTTGTGATTGCAAGCATGGGTCTCACAACCGGGTATGAAGTTGTCGGTTCAATTGAGAATGTCACAAACCACTCATCCCAGATCCCAGGGTTTAGTACTATGAATACTTCAAATAGCACGTTTCAGGAGTCTGATGGTCTTTATGTAAACAATACATCGTGCGAAATTCAGTTGGATAATAACACGATCGATAAACGGGTGACGGGTCCCGGTCTTCCACCTCCAGGGTGGGAACTGGATGCCAATCTTCCTAATATGAGTGATAATTCTACGAAAATAATTTGAGCAGTGGGTGTCACAGGC
>NZ_DATMYY010000179.1:0-3069 GCF_035560735.1 Methanospirillum sp. | reverse complement strand
ATCAACCTCCTTGTGTCTGATGGTCTGCTCCTTACAACTGCTATCGGAGAAGGAAAACTTGGGACCAGAACCGATGTTGCTAAACACTTTGGAGAATTCAGGGCAGTCATTCAGGGGTTCAATGATACAGTTGATGCAATTATAAAGCCTCTCAACATGACCGCCGAATATATGGATCGGATATCAAAAGGAGATATTCCACCCAAAATAAAAGAGGAATATCATGGAGATTTCAACGAGATAAAGAATAATCTCAATGTTTGTATAGAAGCCATTAATAGATTAGTATCAGATGGGCTCCTGTTAACGAAATCAATTGAGGAAGGGAAACTTGGGACCAGAACCGATGCTAGTAAACACTTTGGAGAGTTCAGAGCAGTTATTCAGGGGTTCAATAATACAGTGGATGCAATTGTAAAACCTCTCAATATGACCGCAGAATATGTGGACCGGATCTCGAAAGGAGACATTCCAACCAAGATCACTGTTACCTACAACGGGGACTTCAACGAGATCAAGAATAATCTTAACCAATGTATCGATGTCATGAGTGGTCTGCTCACAGAAACAAATTCGCTGATTATGGCAACCAAAGCTGGAAAACTAAGTACCCGGGGTGAAGCAAATAATTTCCCAGGTGATTGGAGCACGCTTGTCGAGGGGGTAAATGATCTTATCGACGCTTTTGTCCAGCCAATTAATGTCACTGCTGAATATGTGGACAGGATCTCTAAAGGAGATATTCCACCCAGGATCACTGATACCTATAACGGTGATTTCAACAAGATCAAGAATAATCTCAACCAGTGTATCGACGCGGTCTGCCTCCTTATTACTGATGTAAATAAACTATCTCAGGCAGCAATAGATGGGAATCTTTCAATCCGGACGGATACATCAAAACACCAAGGTGACTTCAGGAAGATCGTTACTGGAGTCAATGATACCCTGGACAGTGTTACTGATCCAGTCAAAGAAGCATTACGCGTTTCTAAAGAATATTCAAACTATCATTTCAGAGCGAGAATAAACCCAACTCTCAAGGTTTCCGGTGACTGGATGGAGTTTAAAATTGCTCTTGACAATATTGGAGATCAAATAGGTTCTGCAATCGGCATTATCAACGATCAAGTGTTGAACCTTGCATCAAATGCTGAAGAGGCAACTGCCAGTATCGAGGAGGTCTCTTCTGGTGCCCAGCAGATCGCGATAAATACCGGGGGAGTCAGCGCTAATGCTGAACGAGGGACTGAGGGTGTAACCCAGATCCTGAAAGCTATGGAAGATCTTACAGTTACGGTCAGTGAAGTCTCTCAACGGGCAGAACAGGTATCATCCTCTGCAACCCAGGCAAACACATTTTCAAAGTTAGGCATTGATCTCGCCAAACAATCAGAATCCTCAATGACTGAAATAACACGATCTTCTACCGAAGTTGACCAGATTGTTAATGAAATAAATAAACAGATGGAAGAGATCGGCAAGATCGTAAGACTGATCTCTGATATCGCTAATCAGACCAACCTTCTTGCTCTCAATGCAGCTATTGAAGCCGCCCGGGCAGGAGATGCAGGACGGGGATTTGCGGTTGTTGCTGCAGAGGTCAAATCACTTGCCCAGGACTCAAGAAAGTCTGCTGAGAATATCGCAGATATGATCTCCACTCTACAGGATAAAGCAAAGAAAGCAACGGTTGCCATGGCTCTGGCAGGAGAAAAGGTTGAAGAGGGGAGTAAATCATTGAACGAGACACTCGGAACATTCAATAAAATAGCAGACTCTATTGAGGCTATCACCAGAAATGCTATGGATGTCGCTGCTGCCTCACAAGAACAGGCTGCATCTGTCGAGGAAGTAACTGCCAGTATAAACGAGGTCTCAGTCCTTCTGGTCAATACTGCAAAAGAGGCTGGCGACGCCGCAGCGGCAACTGAAGAGACATCTGCTTCAATTGAACAGATAAGTAAAATTGTCTCAAACGTGAGTATTGCAATAGAGTCAGTCTCTACAGAAATGGTTAAATTCGTTGTATGAGGGGAAATCATGGAAGATTTTACACAGATAAATACACGAAACAAATCCCATGTAACCATCGATGAAGTTCAGGTCGTGGAGTTTATCCTAGGTGAAGAAAAATTTGCCATTAACCTTTTTGATGTCAGAGAGATCGTTGAATCATTCAGGATTACACCCCTCCCCCATGCACCATCTTATGTGAAAGGTATCATTGATCTTCGTGGTGAGATCACCACGGTAATTGATTTAAAAACAATATTGAGAATTATTCCGAAAAATTCAGAGGGTCAAATTGATGCACGATTCATTGTTCTTGATGAGAGAGTTACCAATGTAAAGACAGGTATCCTGGTAGATGATGTGACTTCAGTTCTGACTATTCCTGTAACAGACATCGATAAAACATCCTATGAGGGTGAAGAGAGTGCCTATATCCTAGGAATCATCAAAAAAACTATAGGAGATCGGGATGACACCAAAAAAGAACTCCTCATCTGGATAGATATCAAAGCCCTTCTCAAAGGGACAGAGGTAGAAACAGGGAATAAGAAAAATCGGGAATAATTCAGAGCGAGTGAACTTCTCCTATCAATGTTATCAAGGTGTCCTGAATGATGATACTTGGTTAAGGACGGGTAATGTTCCTAATGAGGACAATGGCGAACCAGCATGAGACCGCACCCATCAAAGAGAGTATCGATGAATAACAAATTTGATTTAGTAAAGGGGGAGGGTAAAATCAATGCATTGACGCAAGTGGTTCAAGAACCTACGGCATCAGACCCCGATACTCCCCCTTCTCTGGAAAAAACTACATCACTGCAAAACCAAACATCCAGGCCCTATCTATCTCTGCAGGATACCATACCTTCACTCGCAGAAACCCTCACCGCTTTTATGAAACAATATCAACAGATGGGCCATTATATTACTGATACATATTCCGATCTTCTCCGATTTGAGTTAGATGATGATAATCCGGATAGATCACCAATTTCAACTCACATTCCGAAAATATCCATGTATCTCATCCATGAGGACATGTATACCCTC
>NZ_DATMYY010000178.1:0-2196 GCF_035560735.1 Methanospirillum sp. | reverse complement strand
GGAGGAACAGAGCATCTCATTTGAGTGTCAGCAATGTGGTGAATGCTGCAGTTACCTGGGTCTGGTATTTTGTATTGCAAAGCCCTGTGATCCATACACGTTTCTGATTGAAAACCAGTACACCGGAATGAAACATACAGTATCGGTCTCTCCACACATGTATCATCTCTACGATGATCAGACGATATTTACTGAGCGTCCTGATGCATGTCCCTTCTTCAGGAGAGATGATAGAGATGGTCTCTATTACTGTACGGTCCATCTCACAAGGCCTGATATCTGCCAGGAGTATGGATGTTGGCGGTTCCTGATTCTTGACTCTTCTGGCAACCGTGCCGGAAGAGTGATGCAGAGCAGGCATCTGCATGCAGAAAACCCGGACCTGGAAGAAGTTTGGGATGCATGTGTAAGAGTTCTCCATGAACCTGATGATAGGGTCTGGGATCAGAAAATGTGTGATATCGTACAAAGAGCCGGATTTCAGATTAGATCATAATATGATAATTTCACGTTTTGCTACTGAGAATCCCGGGCCCTGAACATATCAGAAGGAATACGTATATCAAATCGGGCCCCTTTCCCCTGCATCCCAGTCTCTTGAATCTCAACTCCGGTAATCCCAAGTATTTCTTTGGCAAGGAAGAGTCCGAGTCCGGTGTTTTTTCCATATCCTCTGTTAAAGATATATGGTTTCTCCGTGTCTGAAATCCCTGTTCCGTTGTCCTCCCAAGAAATCACGCAATCAGTTGATTCCCGGATATATGAAACATCAATCATAGTAACTCTCTCTCCGTGTCTGATTGAATTATCAAGCAGGGTCTGAAAGACTTTTTCCAGCATAGGATCAGCATATACCTCCAAACCTGAAACGTTTGATTTGAAGGTGATTTCTGGTGGTATCTCCTGATATGGAAGAATTTCCTGAACTTTCTGCCATAGAGGTTCATGAGAACCGAGATTCTGGTATACTTTGGTAAAGTCGATCTGGTTTCTCATGGTACTTGCGATCTGCTCAATCTTCCCGATATAGGTTTTGCATTCAGATTCATGTGAATTATCCCTAATCAGGACGAGATATGCGATCATGGCAGTCAATTTGTTGTTGATATCATGGCGGGTAATGCTGGTGAGCAGGTTTATCTGTTCGTTGGCCCTCTTGAGGGCGGTTTCTGCTCGTTGTCGTTCACTGATGAACCTGGCCTGCTGTACATTCTGGTATGCCCTGGCTGAAAGTTCGTTTGCAAAGAGATAGAGGATGGAGGCAACTTTTTCAAATTGCTCTCTGGACATCTGTGGAACTTCTGCCAATGCCTCTTTGAATTGCTCCCGGTCTGCACCAATCTCATCAGCATATGCCAGAACCTTATCTTCGTTTACATCCTCGTTCTTTACCTGCCCGATAAGCCAGCTTGCAATGTGATTTCCCCCTACGGTAATGTTTGCAGCCGCATCCCACAATCCTCCGCTCATACATCGCTGGATAACAGGACCAGACGGGTGGTACCTGCCAATGCACTGATCTGAATGTGTACAGTTTGCCTTTCCTTTCTCAGTTTTTCGGATAATATCATTGCAAAGCCTGCAAAAGTTGCTAGGCTTTGTAATCCATGTGCCATCAGGAAGGGTAATCAGGGATCCTACCTGTGTGGCCTCTGAAAATGCATCCTGAAGCTGCTGAAGTTGATCAATGTTGAAGAGATCTGCAAACTGAACTGACGCTGGTTCATTCAGAGGCTGCGTAAGAGCGACTATTCTTTCTACCAGTGACTTTTCAAGGTTCTTTTTTGCTGTAATATCAATGACATGAACAAGAAATCCGCTCTGTGACCGGTTTTGGTTATCCCATATTGGACTAATAACCACCTCCAGGTACATCGTTCCAGTTTTTGAGGTCTTGTAAAAGTTCCGGGGCCATGCCTTATCAAAATCAAAAAGGGTTTCAAATTTCTGGATTTCACCGGTTTCAACTTTTTCACGCATATTACCGGGAAGATTTGGGTCTTCCCAAATGTTGAGCCCTTTCAGGTCATCCTGGTTTGCAACACCAAAAATATCCAGACATGCCTGGTTAATCTCAAGAAGACTTCCATCAGCATCAAACCATTCGTGCCCTATTGGTGAACTAAAAAAGAGATCCCTGAATCTTGACTGGCTATGCAGCAATTCCTTAAGATTCGCCTCGTTTTTATTATATTG
>NZ_DATMYY010000177.1:0-11524 GCF_035560735.1 Methanospirillum sp. | reverse complement strand
CTTTAAAGAGAACGGGTTATAACTTTTTTTAATCTTTTGCTCTTTTTATCATACTGTCTGGTGAAACCGGGTATCTTTTCTTACAGAGATAAGAGGAAGAAAGACTAACAGGTATGGCATGACCCAGCTTGACCGGTGGTTCCCATATCCGGCATACCGACCAGGACAGGAGGATATGTTGAATGAGGCTGCCGCCTGTGCCCGTTCCGGTGGAGTACTCCTGATTGATGCACCAACAGGTTCAGGCAAGTCGAGCGTTGTATCTTCTCTCCTGGCAGAACGCGGAGATCGGCTGGTTGTTGTTGCCGTTCGCACCATTTCCCAGATGACAACCTATATCCGGGAACTGGATTTGGTCCGCAGGAAACAGCCAGGACTCAAATATTCATATCTTGTTGGTAAGGGTTCACTTTGTCCGCTTGGAGGAATTGGTGATGTATACCGGAAATGTGAGGCAGTCAAAGCCTTCTCAACTTCACTTATTAAAGAGCGGGCAGACCGGGGAGCAATGGATCCGTCTAAAGATCCCTATATTCTTCAGCAGATAAAGAAAAATGATCCTGATCATCCCCTTTTATGCCCGTTTTTCATCAGAAGCAAGGCTGCGGTATACTCTGAAAAGAGCGGGAACATAAAGATCATTCCTTCTGAATCATGCCGCCGGAAAGCAGAGATCATCTCATCAAAAGGAGTAGATCCCGGGAATGTCGGCGATCTCTGCGAAGGGCTCTGTCCTTACGAGGTAATGGTGCAGGCATCTCAACATGTTGACCTTCTGGTGCTCAACTATCACCATCTTTTTGATGATCAGATTCGAGAGCAGCTCTATCTGAACCTTCAGCGCGAGCCTTCTGAAATGATGCTCCTCATCGATGAGGCCCATAACTGTGGTGATGTCATGCAGGACATCCTGTCTGTGTCTGTAGATCAACAGGCCCTGGAGGCAGCTGAAAGGGAATTAGGCACCCTGAAAAAAGAGATGAAGAATCTCGAAGCAGTCCGTCATCTGATTCCCCAGATAAACAAATTTATTGACGGTCTTAAACGATCGATGGAGACCGAAGACTGGTTTGATCCCACTATTTTCTCCCGGATGGTCCTCAGAGAGTCGTTTTACAGCAGTTTGGAAGAGGTCGTTGATCAACTCATGGAGGTATCCGAAGTTGTGAAAGAGGCCAGTTCAAAGAAAGGTGATTATAAGGCTACGGGTATTGAGCGGCTTTCTATGTTCCTCTCCCGCCTTAATCTTTCACTTCGCAACCCGTCATATCTCACGGTATACCAAAAAGATCAGGATAAGATCGTACTCAAAGCCCAGAATATTGATCCTGCTCCTGCCCTCTCGGCCCTTGCCAAAGAACACTCCTGTATGATATTGATTTCAGGAACCCTGACTCCCTTATCAAGTTATCAGCAACTCTACTTCCGTACGTTAACAGACAACGTTCCTGTGAAAAGGTTTCAACTTCCCAATTCATTTCCAAGGCAAAATCGTCTCGTCCTTGCTGCTACTGATATCACATCCGCCTTCTCAATGAGACAGAACAAAGAGCATTCGCAGAGACTTATCAAATATATCCTGGCTTTTGCCTCAAGTCCCGGCAACCTTGCAGTCTATTTTCCGTCATACCAGGTGCTGGAAACCATTGTCAGGGATGTAGAGATCCACATTAAAAAAGAGGTGTTCATCGAACCCAAAGAGAGTTCTGAAGCCGGACAACTTCTCTCAAAGTTTATGAATCTTCCAAGAACTGGTCGCTCTGGTATTCTCTTTGCAGTCTGTGGCGGCAAATTTTCTGAAGGTCTTGACTACCGCGGTGAGATGCTCACCGGGGCTATGGTGATAGGCCTTCCCCTTGCACCCTGGAACCGGGTCAGGCAGATGATCATGGACTATTATACGCAGCGGTACGGGGAAGAAGGTAAATTTCTTGCATACACCCTTCCTGCTCTCAACAAAGTACAGCAGGCTCTCGGGCGTGTACTTCGGACTCCAGAAGACCGGGGAGTGCTTGTGTTTGGAGAGAAACGATTTGTTGAGGATCAGATCCGTACTCGTCTTCCTGAATGGATTCAGGATGAACTCATCCCGTGCACATACGAAGAGTTCTCAAAACAGATCAGGGGATGGAAGTGAGCGAGGGATCATGCCGGCTGGGACTCTGGTATGTCAATGTCACCTGGGATGGAAATGTTGCCCACCGGATTCGGTTTCAGAAGACAGGAATTGTGGGACCTGTGCCTGAAGTCATAACCCGCTTTCTTTCTGGAAAAGTTACAAGTCTGGATCCTCTCGTAACTCATCTTCCCGATCAGCCAGGGACATATGGTCGAATATACAAGGTGGTACAGGCTATCCCCTATGGTTCTGTGCAAACATATGGTGAAATTGCACTAAAGGCTGGTACCAGTCCACGGGCAGTAGGACTTGCCATGAGTAGAAATACAACTCCACTTCTTGTACCGTGCCACCGGGTAGTAGCATCAAAAGGACTTGGAGGTTTTACTCCAGATATCTGGATTAAAGAGGAACTGCTTCGTATCGAGGCAGTTGCATCCAAAAAGATGATTCAGCAGAATTTAAGTTTCAAGGAGCAGGAGTGAATGGTACGAGCATCAAGAACCGCTCTCATTCTGCTTGGTGGGATGGCAACCCGGGCCGGAGGAAGAGCCAAGTACCTCTTTGAGTATGAGGGAGAGACCTTTTTACAAAGACAGATAAAAACTCTGACTCTTGTAACTGATGAGATCATCCTCAGTTGCCGAGATGTTGAGCAGGCCAGGGAAGTCACTGCTTCATTTCCATATCCCTGTGTTATTGATACAATTAAGGGGACTGGTCCGGTTGAAGGAATCAGAAGTGCTCTCTCACATACAAAGGGAGACTTCATCATCATTGTCGCCTGTGACATGCCGTTTATCTCTGCAGCGGTTATCGAGGAACTATTCACTCGTATTGGCAATGCAGATGTAGCCATACCGGAATGGGAGGCCGGCCACCTTGAACCCCTACATGCAGTCTACAGAAGAGAAGCTTTGATCTGGTTTTTTTCGAATTATACAGCCCGGAGAATAAGGGATATTACTGACCAACTCTCGACTCTGGTTATCCCGGTCAACGAGATTCAGAAGTTAGATCCTGAATTGAAAACCTTCACAAACATCAACTATCTGCAGGAATTCAGTGTATTAACTCAGTAAAAAAAGGTGGGTTTATCCTGAAGAATTCACCCGTGAGACGATAATTACACCATATCGCTGGAGATCAGTGAGTGATACTGCCGGAACTGAAAAACTGGTCAGTTCTATCAGGTACTGCCCCTGCACAAAAGCAACCTCTGTTTTGCGGACGGTTTCAAACTGGTATCCTCCCTGACCGATAAGTGTTGCAGCCGGGTTTTCTGAAGCAGCGGCCTTCTTGAGGTCAGCGAGTGCAGTTAGAGCTTTATCAGTTGAATCATACTTTTTGATGTTTTGTTCGAGTTTGTATCCTGAAGCCGGGTTTACAAAGATAGACTGATATTGCGAAGCAGTATACGTAATATCTCCTGAAACTTTCCAGTCGGCTGGAAGGTCAGAGGGTATTAGATATATTGCTGGTATAAGGCCGGCCTCCTGCTTCTTTGTGTCAATAAGGCTGGTCACGTTCTGGTACTGTTCAAGTGCATCAGAACTTACCGGAACTTTTAAAATTACACTAGCATTGACGTTGTTTCCAAGAAGATCAAACTGATATGATCCACTTGATCTCAAAACAACAGTTTTATTGGACTGGCTGTATGTTTTTCCGTATCCTTCAGTCAATACTTCAGATCCATCCTTGAGATCATAAACCCTCATCTCAAACCAAGCGTCCTTTGGAGGTCGGTTTACTGTGACATTGATCAATCCCTCTTTATCTCCTGTCCTTTTATCATATGAGATGACATGGGTTTCAATTTCTGGAGCAATCTTCAGATCTACATACAGGGGAGGATTCTTTACGGTGTAGGTATACGCAACTGCATCATTAGAGAAGGTGTGGTTAATATCATAAATCGTAACGAACTCTGCGTTCGGCCCGATGGCAGTCCGGTTATTGAGTGCTGAGTACGACTGTGTTTCAGAGGGATTTGGAAGACCCTGTAGGCTTCTTGGCGTAACTTTCACCACCGGAACATCAGGTGGAATGATCTGACTTGAATTAATACCCGGGCTGCTGTCTCCGCTTGCCTGGGATGATCCTGATCCTGAAACATTTCCCGGTGCTGAAGAAGAATTTGCAGGTGCCGGGGTAGATGTTTTACTCTCTAAACCTGACGTCAGGTTTCCTGAAGATCCAACAGATCCATAGGCTGATGCGTTTTTCTCTCCAGATGGAGGTGTAACCTCAACACAGCCACATATCATTATACATATGACTGCAATGGACACTGCAAGAAGGAGAACTCCCGTTCTTGTATATTTCTCTCCCCTTTCCATACCTACTATTGAGATCGTGAAAAAATATCTACTTACTCATGATCTGAAATGAACTGTCACTTTTTCATAAGAGTATTTAATTAGATATCAAGCGTAATGTGGAGTATCTGATGAAACTTCTCAACCTCAAACTGTGGGGTCCTTTTTACGTTATAGGTCTTCTGATAATCCTGCTCATGATGTGGTTGATCGAGGCAATTCGTCCGAAGGGAATAGCACTGTGGGTAGGTAGCCTGCTAATCCTTATCGGAGTTATTTTCAATTTTTATATGATGTACGGTGAGATCAAAGCTCACGATGATAAACAGGACAAAAACAGGGAGTTATCCGGTCTTGAGCCCCTTCCGAAAAAACGAAGCCTGTTTAGAAGAGGATAACTGTTTTATTGTTCAACTTTCTGAAATACTTTCAGCATTGGTTTATACGCTTTGAAAAGGTGTTCTACATCTTTAGCCATGTACTCTGACATCCCCATGATGTAAAAACCGTCTTTTCCAAGGCTCTCATGTACGAGTTTTACAAGGTCTTTCTTCTGCTGCTCGTTGAAGTATATGGTCACATTCCTGCATGAGACCATATCCATCATCCTGGATACCGGGCCTGACATCATCAGATCATGTGCCTGGAACCTGACCACCTGTTTGATATGATCCTTTACGTAGAACTTGCCATCCTCTTTCTTATCGAAATGTTTGGCTATCTGCGTCTCGGTCATGTTTTCCAGAGCATTCTTTTCGTATGCACCAAGTTTGGCCTTCTTGAGCATCTCTTCATCAATGTCAGATGCTATAATTGAGCCATTAAATGCTGGACCGGTCTTTCCAAGCTCATACAGGATGATGGCATACGTGTATGGTTCCTCTCCTGAAGAGCATCCTGCACTCCATATCTTGATAGTACGTTTGTCTTTCAGGATAGTAGGGAAAATTTCTTTTTTTACCAGATCAAAAACTTCAAGATCCCTAAAGAACTTGGTAACATTGATGGTGAGAGCATTCCTGAGTTTCTCCTCTTCCTCAGGATGAGTGCGAAGATATTGGTGGTACTCAGCAAAGTCCTTTGACCGTGTTGAATTCATTCGTGAAAGCAGTCTTCGTTTAATATAATCCTGCTTGTAATTTGTCAACTGAATTTTCAGGCGCTTTTGGACATCCAGAATCAGTTCGGGTAGACCTTTTTCACTTACCTGCGGTACTGAAATCTGGGGAAAAACCGGGGTTGGGAGTTTTTTTTCCATAATTGTGCCTGATTAATATGAACGGAACTAATAACAATTCAGGAATATCCCTGAATATCACGTAGTATTTTCTGGATGTCAAGCCAGATAATGAGCGTTGTTTCCTGGCTGGTTTCACTGCGTTTCTCTAGAACATCATTATGAGTTATTTTTATGATTCCTTTTATGTGAGTCTTAATCTGAGTTGTTATATCGTCACCCAGCATGGAGACATGCCTGCCCATGATCTCAGTGACGCTCTGGACATTATCCACGATGATACCAACATGTTCTCCTCCTGTGACATCTGACGGAATAATGATTATCTTTTGTCCGGATCGATCACTTCGTGAACGCTGCCCGAGCAGGATTGCCAGATCGATAACGTGGGTTACTTCTCCTCTCAGATTTATAATCCCTATTACGTATGGGGGGGTCCGGGGAAGTGGAGTGATTGGCTGAATCTCCACCACCTCCCTGACCATTGTTATATCTATTGCGTATCTCTCTTCGTTTAGTTCAAATTCTACGATATCTATCTGCTCGCCTGAATCAAGCTGGTTTGATGATGAACTTAACCCCTGTTCTTCTTTGATTGTCTTTATCTGTCCCTCAAGAGCTTGAATTTTCTTTTCTAATGAGTTGATGCGTATGATCTCATTTGTGACATCCAGGTACCAAAAAGTCTGGTTTGTCTCCTCTCCATTTTGGTTCCAGGATGTTTCCCTGAACCAGAATTCACCAGAGGGAAATGTTGCGTGAACTATACCTGGCGGTTCAAAAATCATGAGTTTCTGACGCATCTGCCCAATGAATAATTCAGATCCTGCTCCTGCCATCCTGGTGAATGCTTCATTGACCTTGATAATTGCTCCAGACATGTCTGCTTGCAGTACCGGAATTGGAAGATCATTTGCATCCGCATTGTTTCTGACTGAATCGGTTTGCGGGCCTATCTCCACAACAGGACTGGAAATAGCAGCGGGCAGAGATGTAGCCGCTGGTGGAATTGCCTGAATCTGACTGGGTGCAGACCTCTCTTCAGCCTTGGTTATCGGTTGCAGGATCAGGATGACTGAAACTCCGCTTCCTGATGAACCCACCGGGACTACCATCCCGGAGTTCTCCTGAACTCCCCATGTGGTTTCGAGTCTGATAACTTCAGGGAGAAACTGGACTTCTGTAGCATCCTTAAGGAGAACTGAATCCGGAACAGTGACTCCGATATCTCTGACATCAGTCCCGGTGAGATCTGCCGGACTGATACCTGTCAGTTCAGTAAACCCTTCATTGGCATAGATTACACGTGCATGTTCATCCAGGAGTGCTGCTGCCGCTGGATTGAGATCCAGCAGCATCTTCAGCATCAGATCTCCACCTTGTGAGTGTGCTTCTATAGCCCCATTAGTCTCTGCAGGCTCCTGTTCCTGATCTGCAGGTATCGGGACACCTGCAAGCAGGAGAAGAGGTTCTTCCTCTGATAATCCTACAGGGGTGATCCCGAAGAATACTGTCTCTTCAGTACCATCAGGGTGGATTACCTGGGCATCTACCTGGCATGGTTCTGGAGCCAGAAGAACTTCTGCGATGATCTCTGCATCCCGGTTTCTTATACCACAACTACCGATGTCGCGGAGGAAAACATTCTCTTTTGTTCTGCCGACAAGAGAGCAGAAGGCCTGATTGCATGCAGTTATTGTGCGATACTGATCCACTACAACTGCCGGGAGGGGGAAATGTTCGAATGCCAGCAAAGCATAATTTTGGGAATCATTTCTGACTGGAGGCAGTTCAGGAATTTCAGTCAGTTCATCAACCAGTTCCTGGGTTTGTTGACCTTTCTCAGCCGTTGACCCCTGTGCTGCCGGGTCCGGGTTTCTTGTGGTTTTTACGAGGATAACGAGAGATATTGCCTCATGATCAAACGGAACCACCGGAGGAGTCAGGGTGACAATTGAGTACGCCTCTCCATCAGGACCCGTTATGACCGGTTCATCTGGGAAATATGTACTCAATGGTGGGTGTGAAGTGGTGATACTGCTTCGGGCAATAGAGAAAAGAGTGCAGAATGCATTATTTGCATCATACAGACTATTTTCAGAGCCGGTGAGTACCATGGGAACATCATGGTACTGAAAGATCTCAAGTGCCCTGTCAAACTCGGTATGAGAAGTAATCAAATCATTCAGATATGATTCACGTTCTGAAGAGAGCTGGACATTCTCTGATTGCAGGTCTGAAATCTGTTGACTTTTCTGCAGAAGTTTGGACTGCAGATCTGCATTTTCCGAGTTCTGCTGGTTTATTGTATTTACCTGGGTGATGAGCCGTGTGATGACTGGTTTAAAGATCTCTGGAATATCAGCAGGTTCACAGTCCTGAGTCTCATTGATCTTCCGTACTGCCTCTTCAACTTCTGAAACCGGAATGGAATCTACCCGGACCGGTGAAGTTCCAGCACCGGTAAACAGGGCACGACGACCCGACCGGTTCTTCTCCTGTTCCTCTGTCATTCCCTTCACCCCTGATCAAGAGCCTGCGCTATCTGTTCGAATGCCTTTGCTGCCGGATCCTCTGGATGAGAAAACGCGAGTGGCATTCCCCGTCTGTTTGACAGCCCTACCTGCTGACTTTCGGGAACCTGAATCACCGTGCCTACTTCACGCTTCATCTGATCTTCAAGGATATGTTTTATTTCATCTGTCTGATCTGACATTTTCTGTCTTGTAAACCGGGCAGAAATTTTTGAAAAGAATGACTGCTCAGAAACCGGCAGGCTCCACCTGTTTAATACAGCCATTTTTATCTGGATCTTCTTGTTCAGTATCTCTTCTATGTCAGACAGGATAAGCCTGATATTTTCGTATCCGTTCAGAGCAAAACTATCAGGAGAAAAGACTATTACAGTCCTATCTGCTGCAATAATACCGTTTAATAAAAACTGTCCAAGGAATGGAGGAGTATCAATCAGGATATGATCGTACCGATCTTTCAGAGATGCTACCTCTCTGGCCAGGATCTCATACCGGTCAGGGTTCTGATAGAGCAGGGATTCTGCACCAACCAGGTCCAGGTGAGAAGGAATAAGATCGATATTTGATATCGTGCGTATGATCAAACTGGCTAGTGGAACCGGCTCGGTGTCAGGATTATTTTGTGACGAGTAGTAATGATAGATATTGTGAGCCGGTGTATCCGGATGAATCCCAAGCCCGAGGGTAGCGTTGGCCTGGGGATCAGTATCTATTACCAGAACCCGGCGACCTGATTTCACCAGAAATCCAGCTACCTGAAGACAGGTAGTGGTTTTTCCGGTTCCTCCTTTATGATGAGCAAAGGCTGTGATCGTTATCAGGATCCCCTCTTATACCGTACATCCTGAGGCATTTATATTTATTATTACCGGACCCGGGTGGGTCTTCTACCAGATCCACAAGTATTGGTATATGAGACGGTGACCTGTACTCTTCATCTTCTGGTTTGGCAGCATCCAAAAAGAATCAGAACACGTGATCTTTTATACCTCATGTTCATATTACTCACATATCATGACCGATCCGTCAGTCTTTGAACTGAGAAAGTTCGTAGCGCCGGAGATCGTGTACGGAGACGGTGCCCGCTTTTTGGCAGGTAGGTTTGCCTCGATATTTCAGGCAGAGAATATACTGGTAGTCACTGATCCTGGGATCATCGCTTCTGGTATTACTGCTGAAATTCTTGAGAGCCTAGATGAGGCAGGAATAAGGTACTCTGTCTTTTCTGATATTCTGCCTAACCCCCATGCCGAATCGGTCATGGAAGGTGCCCGGATTTATAAAGAGAATCATTGCACCGGTATCATCGCTGTGGGTGGTGGCTCGCCGATTGATTGTGCCAAAGGGATTGGTATAGTCAGTTCAAACAACCGCCACATCCTGGAGTTTGAAGGAGTTGATATGGTGGAAATACCTGCTCCGCCACTCATCTGTATCCCTACCACTTCGGGGAGTAGTGCCGATGTCTCGCAGTTTGCAATTATATCAGATCAGGCCAGGAAAGTGAAGATTGCTATCGTTTCAAAAACTCTGGTCCCGGATGTTGCACTGATTGACCCGGCAACCCTCCTGACTCTCGGGCCTGACCTGACACTTCATACTGTTCTTGATGCCCTGACCCATGCAATTGAAGCCTATGTCTCAAATGCACATTCTTCAATCACAGATATTCATGCTCTAGAAGCTATCAGGTTGATCTGGTCGTACCTGCCGCTCGTCATGCAGGATCCTGCTAACCTTGAGTACCGGTCCTACACGATGCTTGCAAGTATGCATGCAGGGCTTGCCTTCTCAAATGCAAGCCTGGGTGCTGTACATGCTATGGCACACAGCCTCGGAGGATTTCTCGATCTTCCTCATGGAATGTGCAACGCCATGCTTCTTCCAGCAGTAATCCGCTACAATTACCCAGGAGCACAGGAGCGGTATGATTCCATTGCAAGGGTGATGGGGATTGATATAACTGGAAATTCTGGAGAAGCACGAAGTAAGTTACTCATCTCTACCCTGATGAATTTCTATCATGTAATTGGATTTTCAAGTAACCTGTCAGAAGCCGGTGTGAAAAAATCCCACCTGATGGATCTTACAGATAAGGCTATGGCTGACGTCTGTATGGTTACCAATCCTCGCCAAATCGAACGTGAAGATCTCCTTGGCATTTATGAATCAGCTCTCTGACCGTCTTATCGGGCTTGAACCGGTAGTTGATATCACAAGCCGGGTTTTGATTGTTGGGAGTTTTCCATCCAAAATTTCTCTTCAGATCGGGCAGTATTATGCAAATCCCAGAAATGATTTCTGGAAAATTATGGAAGTTGTCATCGGGATGCATGCGGATCTTTCGTATGAGGGCAGACTTTCCTTTCTTCTTTCCCACGGGATTGGACTTTGGGATGTTGTGTATTCATGTTCCCGGATGGGAAGTTCGGATTCAGCGATCCGGGATCCAGAACCTTCCCCGATTGGTTCACTTCTAGCCCGTTACCCTGATATCAGTGCAGTATTCTGTAACGGGAGGCGTTCAGAAGCAGGGCTTGAGCAGGCAATGGAACTGGGCCAGGAAAATAAAAAGAGAATGGTTCATACCGGGTATCTTCCATCAAGCAGCCCGGCCCATGCAGTTCGGTTTGAAGAAAAGTGTCAGACATGGATGATCCTCCGTGATTACATCCTCTCCTGATTTGCATACCATCTGAATTACTTCATCACAATCCGATGAATCAGGGACATTATCCCTGGTTTTGAATCAGGTTTATGTGATGATGGAAACGGACTCATAAAAGCTGGTGGGGCAGCAAACATCTCCTCGTTCATACGATCAGAGATCTCGTCAAAGATCCGCTTATATGCGATGCAATGTGGATCAACTCCTGACAGACTTCCCTGATCAGGGGCAATAGCGTTGTATGGACATCCACCGCGACAGTATGGAATATGCCGACATGAACTGCACGCTTTATCAACGTATTCCTTGAACTCATGCATCTTTTTCCAGGCATTACTCTGGGAGAGATCATCAATGCCCGGACTGTCATACACCGAGCCCATCACCCACTGTTCCATTCCGACAAACCGGTAACAGGGATAGATACTCCCATCAGGCCCGATGGCAAAGGTGTTTGCCATACAATCAGCATATGTGCACACTGTTCCACGCCTTGTAAAAACGCACCTGCAGAGATCGTTGATGTTCATGATCTCAAGTTCACCCTGATTCTCAAGTGCCTGATCGAGCAGGTAGACAAGCAGCTTTCCGTACTCATCAGGGGGAAGAGCCCACTGCTGCGGCTCCTCGCTGCGAAGTGAAGGG
>NZ_DATMYY010000176.1:0-3765 GCF_035560735.1 Methanospirillum sp. | reverse complement strand
CTTCATATCTCTCTGACACTAATACAAGAGTATGGGCCGGAAAGTCATCCTGACAGGAGTAGTGATCCTGTTTCTGGTACTCATTGCCATTCCGGTAATCTGGATTCCTGGTAATCAGAACCCTATCTACACCTGGCACATATCTCCAGACATCGGAGATCCTGTTCAGTTAACCTATCTTCCTGGAGAAATTCCCGTTGAGATAAACCGGACCATCACTGAAACCACCCGGAAACTCGATGATCTCACAGCAATACCCGATACTTCCCGGACATTTACGAACACTGATGTCAGGCTGGATGCAATCCTTGCTGATTTTGATGAGCAGACTCTCAAATATTCACTGATCGCTGATGTTACCGGCGACCTTGCTGTAAAGAAGGAAGCTGAATATGCCTCATATCAACGTGATGAATTTTTTAATTCAGTATACCTGCGTGAGGATATCGCTCACGCCCTTTCTATGGTAACTCCTGATCAGAAAGTAGATTCAGAGCTCCATGACAGACTTACAGAAGATTTCAGGCTGGCCTCTCTTCCCGCTGAAGTAAAGAATGAGATGAGCATTCTTGGCAGAAACCTCTCTGAACGTTGCTCGGTTTACTATGCAAATCAGCAGGATGGAAATGCATCACTAAACCTTCCGCTGATTCCTGATATTATTAGCATGAGGCAGCAGATCACAGCACTTATCGGGTATAATTCATTTGTAGATTATCAGATTGCCCAGTCTGGTGTCCCGGTTGATCGAGCAAAACTCCTTTCATATCTTACCAATAAATCAGTTCCTTACAGCCAGGCATCTCATAAAGAAGCTACAGAACTCCTACAAGAAAAACAGAAGTCAAATCCCGGAGCAACGGCGGTCTATGATTATGAAATTCCCCTTCTTCGGTCAAAGGTAAATCAGACAAATGTATCGACTGTATCATGTTCAACAACTGTTTCTGCTGATCTCGTAGTCAAACGTCTCAACAATCTTGTGGCAGATCTGTTTGGGATCTCGATAACGCCAGTTCCATCATCAGTTCCTTCTGGTATGTATCTCTACAGGATCACAGATCCTGGATCTCTAAATACACAGGCCTGGTATTATCTCTGGATAAAAACTTATCCCGGTGCAGGAAGTACAACCGGAAAGACATACTACCTTCGTGCCGGTCATGAATCAGATGGGATATGGATCCCTCCTGTTTCAGCCCTGATTATATCTGTCCCTGAACGTGAGGAGATTGGAAAGATCTCTCTCTCACCAGTTGATATCCAGGTGCTATTTCATGAGTATGGGCATCTCTTAAGACACAGCCTTACCACCGGCAGGTATGCAACTCTTTCCAGTGGTGCACGTGATCCAAGGGGTTACAGTGAGGTCTTTTCGCTGTTTTTCGAGAAGTTTTTATGGACTCCTGAAGTATTGGATCGCCTTGGAGTTACAGGTACTCAAGAAGATCAGTATTCATCAATACATGACCAGATACTCGCCTGTCATGGAGAAGATGCAGGCTGGGGTCCGGGATACATCGGAGTGTATCCTTACTTCCTCTCGCTTTTGGATCTTGAAATCCACTCTGAAAATGTAACTCCTGATTTCATAAACCAGTATAACAGTTTGTACGAGAACATGACCGGGTATCGGGCTGCATCGGGCCCATCGTCGTTGATCCTGAATCCGGCATTCTTTGTATCAGATAATGCAGGCATATACTGGCATTACGTGTTTGATGAGACCTGTGCAAACAATATATTCTCCAGGATTCAAGGCGAAGGGGTGCTCAATCAGAGTAACGGAATCATCATACGAAGAGAACTCTTTGAGCCTGCCGGATCAGTGAATATATCCACGCTTATAGCGGATTATCTTGGAACATCAGACCTGTTAGGTATATGTTCCTGATCTCTCACCTGATCTGTTCAATGATCTCTTCTGGAACGATCAGATCAAAGAGGGTGTGGATGACTGCATGAGCTTTATCGAACCAAGAGAGAATATCATCAGGTTTTTCAGGTCTAAATGCTGCACAGGTTTGAATATTGAAGGTTAAAATCCAGGCCAGCTGCTCTCCTGTCTCATGGCTTGTCCTGATACATACCCGATGTTCCAGCCATTGGGTAATAGGGATTACCAAGTATTCTTTATCAGAAATCAGGTCTGTATGAAAGAGATCTGGTTTAATTTCGTTGATAACCCTTGAAAATTCATCTGTGTCGAGAAGAAATCGATCCCTGTACTGCAGGCTGCATCCTGCTACCTCACTGACATCTTTCAGTCCTGCGATCTCATCTGTAAGTCTGTTTCTGATTGATCCCCATCCCGGATATGGGGGAGCAATTGTAAACGAGACAGGTTCTGTTATCAGGACAAGAGAACAGCAGACCTCCTCAACAGGAGATCGGGAAAAGTTATGGGGAAGGGGTGAATTCATTTCATTACTGTATATTAGTTCTTGCTAGCAGCGCTGTAAGCATCAACGATGCTGTAGACAAGGACAATAATGTAAAACGGAATTCCAATGATAATTGTTGAGAGCAATGCGAATATCACCGCTGCAATGAAGAGAACAATTGCTTTTGTCAGTTGTCCGGTATAGAACTGGCCGAGTCCGGGTATAAAAAACGATAATATTGCTGCAAGAAGTGGTGATGCCATCTGATTGTCTCCTCTTATTCTGTTCTTCGTTCAGGAATTAAATAGGTATTGTTCCCAGGGAGTACTTTTTCCTCCTCTCTTACGATCTCACTGGTTCATTGAGTACTTCCATATCCTCTGCTATCAGTGAGATTTATCCCTCAATATGGTGAATACCTCTGTCATAGGAGGAGAGTGATTTGAACCATAGCAGAGTGTTCCTCCTTGTACTAACAATTGTTTTGTTTTGCTGTATTGCTGAGTCCCTGGGTGATCTGAGTCCTGGTCAGATCCATACGAATCCTCATGTTCTTCTTATTAGTTCATATAGTCCTGATTTTCCCACGGTCTTTCATCAGATTGATGGGGTAAAATCAGTTCTCTCCCCTGAAAATGTGGACCTTGACATTGAGTTCATGGATGCCAAACGTTTTCCATCTCCTGAAGATATTAATGAGTTTTCACAGCGTTTAACCAAAAAAATCAGACGTCTTCCAGCATATGATCTCATTCTCGTTGCTGATGATATGGCTCTTAATTTTGCTCTCGAAAAGCAGCATGAGTTATTCAACAACACACCGATCGTCTTCTTTGGAATCAATGAGCAAAGCAGAGCAGATCTTCCTGAAAAAAACCCTTTCATCACCGGTATGATGGAAGAAGTCTCTGTGAAAGAGACCATTGATCTGATGATCCAACTGCAACCTGATGCCAGAACGATTATTGCCTTATCTGACGATACCATCAGTGGAAAAGCAGATGCTGAAAAATTTCTTGGATATATCTCCTCCTACCCCGGATACAATCTAACGGTTCTTTCGCTTGCTAACCTGACCTGGAATGAATATGCCCTGAAATTACAGGCAATAAATCAGTCCTCTTCAGTACTTCTCCTCTCGGCTAGTAAGGATAAAAACCAGGTTACTACAGATTTTGACGAGAGCCTTCAGTTCATAAAGCAGAACCTGCATGTCCCCCTTTTCCATCTCTGGTATTATGGAATGGGTGATGGGATTATAGGTGGAGCACTCATCTCCCAGTATGATCAGGGTAGAGATGCAGCCCTGATGGCAGACCGGATTCTACAAGGAACCCCCCCATCGGAAATCCCGGTTCTAAAAGAAAATTCGAATCCGGTT
>NZ_DATMYY010000175.1:0-6697 GCF_035560735.1 Methanospirillum sp. | reverse complement strand
GAAATGAAGGGGTTACGCGCCAGAGGGAGGGGTGAGGATGACCCCGTCAAGGAAGAGATGATGAAGCCTGAGATCTCCTCCGATTTCTGGATGAAACGCAAGAACCATATGCTTGCCTGACTTCAGCCCAACAATACCTTGTGAGAGAGTGGCAATTGGTGTCACTCCAGGGCCGGCATTTTCAACAACGGGAGCCCTGATGAAAACCGCGTGAAACGGTGAGGAGATTCCTGCAACCGGAATATCAGCCTCAAATGATTCACGCTGCCTGCCAAAGGCATTCCGGTTTACCACTGTATCAACAATACCAAGGGGAACAAACCGGGACTCACCTCTTACCTCGCGGGCAGTGACAACCATCCCGGCACAGGTTGCAAATATGCCTCCTGTGAAATTCCTGATCTTCTCCCGCATGCCATTCTGATCGATGAGTCGCATAAAGGTGGTGGACTCTCCACCTGGTATAGCAAGGGCGATGAGGTTTTCCATATCAGCAGGAAGTCTCACCTCAACCACCGGGAGATGAAGCCCACGCTCAAGAACTACCTGCTTAAATGCCTGAATGTGCTCACTCACATCGCCCTGAAGGGCAAGAACACCAATCTTACCATCCACGTGAAGCCAGCCTCTCTTCAGGAGGGAGGGTGTGCACCTCTATCCCCCGCATCGGCTCTCCAAGACCCCGGGAGACTTCAGCGATCACTTCGGGCTCGTTGAAATGGTTGACCGCTTCCACGATAGCCTTCGCCATCTTTGCCGGATTCTGGGACTTGAATATTCCTGATCCCACAAAGACACCATCACTGCCAAGCTGCATCATCAATGCTGCATCCGCAGGTGTGGCAATACCACCGGCAGAGAAGTTGACCACCGGGAGACGCTGACGCTGGGCAGTCTCAATAAGAAGATCAGCCGGAGCCTCAAGTTCGCGAGCCCTCCTGATAAGCTCTGTCTCCTCAAGGCCTTTCAGCCTGCGAATCTCTCCAAGGATCGAGCGGTTGTGCCGTACAGCCTCGACCACATTACCGGTTCCTGCCTCTCCCTTGGTCCTTATCATGGCTGCTCCTTCATTGATCCGGCGGAGTGCCTCACCAAGGTCACGGGCACCACAAACAAAAGGAACCGTGAACTGTTTTTTATCGATATGGAACTCTTCATCAGCAGGGGTGAGAACCTCGGACTCATCTATCATATCTACACCGAGTGCCTGCAGGACCTGCGCCTCAACAAAGTGGCCGATCCTTGCCTTTGCCATCACCGGGATAGAGACCTTATCGATGATCTCCTTGATCATACCCGGATCTGACATGCGTGCCACACCACCTGCTGCTCTGATATCTGCCGGAACCCGTTCGAGGGCCATAACTGCAACCGCCCCCGCTTCTTCGGCGATCCCGGCCTGTTCAGCGTTCACCACATCCATAATTACACCGCCCTTCTGCATGGATGCGAATCCGCGCTTGATCAGTTCAGTGCCGTACCGAAGTTCTTCGAGTTTCATTCCTTATATATTGGGAAGAAGATTCCATAAAACTGATGCAGTTGCGGCAACTATTGCGAAGATCAGGGTTGATCCCCTGACTGCCGAGATAATTTCAGGGCCTGCCAGCCGGAGTGGCCGGTCAGGATCGCCAATCCGGTACCTTCCAGGCTTTTCAAACATCACACCGGTTCCTCCTGCAATCAGGGACATCGGAATGCCTCCGTTGAAACCAGGACGGAGTCTGCGATCCCGTCTCAAGATCCTGATCGCAGGGCCTGATCTCCTTTTAAAGAAGAAGTAGACGATGAGCAGAAAACCGGTTATCCGTGCCGGGATGTATGAAAGGATGTCATCCATGCGGGCTGAAAACCACCCGATGCGAACCCGTTCATCTGTGTACCCGAGCATCGCATCCATGGTATTTGCAGCCCGGTAGCAGGCAGATCCAGGCAGTCCAAAGATCATAAAGTAAAAAAGTGGGGCGACGATGCTGTCGTTCAGGTTCTCTGCAACCGATTCATATGCAGCAGAGAGGATCTGTTCATCGGTGAGAGCGCTGGTATCACGGGAGACTAGCATCTGAACCTTTTCTCTCCCTGCATCAGGACTCGTTGCAGCTGCCACCGCAGCAGCATGTTCTTCAAGCGATCTGAGGGCAAAACAAATTTTGAGCAGAAACGGTCCAACAAATAGCATCAGAAACCAGGGTGCATATGCAGAAAAGAAGTAAAAAGGAGCAGTGAAGATGATGACTGAAATAATCCAGAAGATGACCCCGGCTGATCGCTGGAGTGCAGGACTCCACCGCAAGGGCTGGCCCCACCATCCAATAAACCTCCCGATAATCGCAACAGGATGAAAACGTGAATGGGGATCCCCCATAGCCCGATCCACAACCAGAGAGAAGATCAGGATCAACGGGGTGAGAAACATGAAAATTCAGATATTCTGGGGGAGGAGGTTGGGGATTCCCTCCTCTATAGGATACGTTACCGAGCATGCGTGGCAGATGAGAGAGCCGGTAAGAATCTCAACATCGTTCTCTTCTTTTACAACCAGTTCAAGATCTCCCTTGCAGACCGGACAACAGAGGATATCATAGAGTTCACGCTTCATACAAGTTCATCCCTGAGATCGATAATCTGGCTCATCTCCGGGCCGGTTGATATCAAGGTCACCGGAGAGCGGGTGTCTTCTTCGACCTGTTTCAAAAAGTCCTTTACCGGCTTAGTGAGTTGGGAGTAATCTGTTGCACCAAAGCAGGAGTTGTCGATATGGTCAACACCTGTGATAGCAACCTGAGTACAGCCGTTGATCATGGATGCATATCGTGCCATCGTGCCATCCCAGTCACCAATCCGGCGTTCGCGTCCGGTTACGGTCCCAAATTCCTGGATACCAAGATCGTGGGCTTTGTTGCTTGACATCTCGGTGGTAAAGGGGCCTTCTCCTACCCGGGTCGGAAAAGCCTTGAAGACAACGATCACATCATCGATCCTGGTTGGACCTACCCCATTGTCGGCAGCCATCTGGGATGCCGAGGTGTCTTTGGAAGTTACATATGGATATGAACCATAATAGAGCGAGATTCCAAAACCCTGAGTTCCCTCAAGCACTACGTTTTCTCCTGCATCAAGGGCGGTATTGATCTCTGTTGGAACATCAATCAGGTAGGGTTTCATCTCAGGAAGATCACGTGCAAGTTTTGCCACCCGCATAGCCCGGTCCCTGTTTGCAGGGCCGCATCCGGTACCGGTTGACCCGACTTTTTTGGCGAGATGGATATTGCTCTTATCTTCCTCGATGTGGTTTAAATCAATGATGGCACACCGCTCATCAACGAAGATCCTGTCCTTAACACCAAGAACCTCAACCTCCTGGGCAAAAACCCTGGGATCCACAAGGACACCGGTTCCGATCATAAGCCTGGCGTCAGGGAAGACAAATCCTGACGGGCACATCCTCACGCCAAACTTCTTTTCACCTACCATGACGGTATGTCCGGCATTTGGGCCGACACCTCCACGAGAAATAATAGTAGGTTTATCTTTGTGAGCGACGTGGGAGACGATCTTCCCCTTTCCTTCGTCACCAAAGTTGCCGCCCACGATGATGGTACAACTCATCCAACCGGATAGATAAGAGACCATATGACATATACTCTCCCTTCTGGATATCAGAGACTCCTCTCAGTGCATATAATGAAATAACTGTGAAAAAAGATCAGAGATTCTGGATGAATTCACCCATCCGGGCGATTGCTTCAGAGAGATCGTTGCGTGAGACCGCGTAGGCACACCTGACATGTCCTTCACCAGCAGTTCCGAAGACACTGCCAGGGACCACTGCTACCCCAGCCTCGGTGATCAGCCGTTCTGCGAATTCCTGATCTGATAGGCCTGTCTGTTTCACTGATGGGAAGGCATAGAATGCCCCTTCAGGAAGGTGACATGGAAGACCTATCCTGTTAAGCCCGTCAACGAAGAGATTGCGACGCATATGGTACTCCCTGACCATTTGTTCCATAGAATCCTGCCCATGGCGCAAGGCTTCGATTGCCCCGTACTGAGCCATAGTCGGGGCTGATAACATGATATATTGGTGAATCTTCAGGGCTGCCGCAGTTATCTCCTTGGGCGCACAGAAATAACCGAGTCTCCAGCCGGTCATCGCAAACGCCTTTGAAAATCCTGAGAGAGTGACAGTCCGTTCCCAGAGTCCGTCAACAGATGCCACAGCACAATGCTTCCCCTCATAGGTCAGCTCGGCATATACCTCGTCTGAAAGAATCAAAAGGTCGTGATCAATTGCAACATCGGCGATGCCTTTGATATCCTCTCTCCTCATTACCGCACCGGACGGATTATTTGGAAAGTTCAGGATGAGCACCTTCGACTTGGGGGTGATATGCTCCATGAGCAGATCAGGAGTCAATCTGAAGTGATCCTTTTCAAGGCATGGCATGAGAACAGGTTTGCCACCCGCGAGGGTGACACACGGGCCATATGAGACATAGATCGGATCAACCACGAGCGCCTCATCACCTGGATCGATTACTGCTCTTATAGCAATATCAAGTGCTTCTGATACCCCTGTAGTGACGATCATCTCAGAGAGTGGATCATATGAGATCTGGTATCGGTTGTTCAGAAAAGAGGTCAGATCTCTGCGAAGTGTCTCTAGACCAGTGTTCGAGGTATACGAGGTGTGACCCTGCTCAATTGAGGTTATCGCTGCTTCGCAGATATGCCATGGAGTGGTATAGTCTGGTTCGCCAACACCAAGGGAGATTACATCCTCCATCTTACCGGCGAGATCGAAGAATCGCCTGATACCTGACGGTGGGATAGCCCTGGCCCTCTCTGAAACAAAATCCCTCATTAAATTCTCCTAAAACGAAAAGGGAAGTCGTTTACCCTCTTCCCGCTCCATGTACAGAACACCATTCTCTTTGTAGGTTTTCATGATGAGGTGGGTTGCTGTCTCCCTGATCCGGTCCATGGGTGCTATCTGTTCTGATACAAACCGGGCAATCTCCTGCATGGTTTTCCCGGCCACCAGGAGCTCGAGATCATGAGAGCCTGTCCTCAGCCGAAGGTTTCTGACGTTTGAAAACCGGGCTATCCGTTCTGCAATCTGATCATATCCTCGCTCACGCTCAGGGGCAACTTTCAGTTCAATGATTGCAAATACCAGACCCTCTTCAACTGCTTCCCAGTTGATGACTGCTGAGTATCTTCGTATGATACCTGCTTCTTCGAGTACTTTTTTGCGTGAAAGGATCTCATCATCGCTGCATTCAAGCATGACCGCAAGATCATGCACCGGGGTTGTACAGTCCTCTTCTAAAAGGGAGAGGAGCGTCCTGTCTTTATCATCCATTAAAATCACCGTAGCATGGTAACAAGAAGTTCTGCATCAATCTGTGCAAGACGATCGTCCTGCTCTTCCATGATGACCTCCCAGATCTTGTCTGTGTTGGTATCGAACCACATCTCCTTGGTTCTTCCATGCCTTCCCCGGTTGACCAGCCTGGTACTGATGACTCCAAGCATATTAAGTTCTGATATAAGGTCTGATATCCTGCGGATAGTCAGGACATCGATATCAAGTAGAGGTGTTATTTCCCGGTAAATCCTGGTAATTTCACCGGATATGAATATTTTTTGTCCGGCACGATGGAGGAGGAGCATGCAGTACAGAACTATCTTACTCTGGGTGGGCAAAGTTCGTATACATTCAACCATACTATCTGTCTCGATCTTTGCCTGTGCTTTTTTCACGTGTTCAACGTGAACTGCTTGTGCACCTTCCCGATCAGCAAGTTCTCCAGATATTCTCAGAAGGTCAAGAGCCCGACGGGCATCACCGTGTTCCTGGGCAGCTAGGGCTGAGCAGAGTGGAATAACTTCATCATCGAGAGCATTTTCGATGAACCCGATAGTAGCACGTTGCTGGAGAATATCACAGAGCTGGGTTGCGTTATAAGGTGGGAAAACAAGTTCTTCTTCAGATAAAGAAGAGAGAACTCTTGGATCAAGAAATGTTTTGAATCCAAGATCATTTGAAATACCGATAATGGAAACTTTGGATCTTGCAAGATCTGTGTTAATCCGGGTTAAATTATAGAGAGTGTCATCACCACTTTTCTTAACGAGCTTGTCTATTTCATCAAGGATGATGATAAAAACACCTGCAACAGTCTCAAGTTGATTTTTAAGCTCTGCATAAACCTGATCGGTTGGCCACCCGGTCATTGGAATATGGGTCCTGAGCCGATCACTCGGGAAATCATCCTCACCCAGAATGAGTTTTGCTATTTGGGCTAGTACACGATACTGAGTGTCAATGACCTCACAGTTTAGATGAACAACACGGCAGATGGTTCCTCTTCTTGCACTAACCTGTTCAAGTTCAGTCCCTACATATCGGACTGAAGCAGTTTTTCCTGTTCCAGTTTTACCATAGATCAAAATATTTGAGGGAGTTTCCATCTGAAGAGATGGAGCAAGTATAGATGCAATCTGATCAATCTGGGGTTTACGATGAGGAAGAATGTGTGGTCGGTATGAATGCCGGAGAACTTCCCGATCCTTAAAAATGCGATTTTCAGCCAGGTATTTATCAAAAAGCCCGGATGAACCGGATGTTTCTTCCGTCATTGATTATCTATCCTATCTAAGTTAGATGGATGTTCCATTAATACTATAGGAA
>NZ_DATMYY010000174.1:0-2117 GCF_035560735.1 Methanospirillum sp. | reverse complement strand
AAATTTCCCTCTCTGAATAAAATGCGCTCAAATGGCTCACAATACCCGGTGCTGTATAATACCCCTTCCAGTTTTATCGCGTCTTCCATTGACCGTCTCAGGATCTCTACCATAAGGGTCATAGTTCCTGAAGTTTTTGTATTGAGCCCTCCAGTCTGAAGTACTCCTTTCCTTTCTGATTCCATACTGCCAATAAGCCGGTAACACTGGTTAACCTTTAAAATGACAGCATCGCTCCCGTCAGAGCAGGGATCTTCTGCAACAAATATCAAAGGTGTTCCTAATTTTTTGAGTATTTGAGGATCAATTCCTCCCAGACCTGTTGTGTCCACTATGAGATCCCATCCCTCAGTGGGAAGGTCCTCAATAGATGATGTAAATGAAACATGAGAATCAAGAAAATTTTTAACGAGTGGAAACTGGTCGATTACTGTCACTGAAGAGGTTTTAGCCAGGGTATTTGCAAGCCGTGCCCCGGTGAGATATGCTCCGATAATCAGGCATTTTCGTGGCATCGGCCCTGTTCTTTCGAGCCACTGTAAAACTGCCAGGGTCTTTTTCAATGTAATCTGATCAATTACGTCCTGAAGCATGTACAATGAGAAGAAGGTTTTGACTGTTGGAGTGATCCCGTCTTCAGAACGACAGATCTCTAACATTCATCCTTCTCCCTGGATTTGGTAAATCCTATCCTCTCCAGGGCATTTGTCATCTCATCACGAACAGCATCTGAAACTGCCTTTCCATGAATGATATGAGGTGGTGAGAGCGAAGCAGTAAGAAGACGCCCTTTCCTGTCCAGAATTACCAACATTGATCCCGATCCTGGGATACCAAGTCTACCCCGTGCAATGACCAGATCGCATGAGCAGGTGTCAAGAGCCATTATAGCTTTTGTTATCGCTGGCATTCTACTGACATCACAGGCATCGGTGTGTATCTGGAGATGTTTCGCTTTTGAAAGCCCGAACATTTCAAGAACTTCATTGATGGCAATAACTTTCGCATCACTGTGATTCGGGACTATGATCTCCTTAGCATCCCTGATGTATTTGCGCAGTTCTCTGCACTCTGTCTTTGTATCTCCGGTCCTGATCCCGGTTACAGACTCGTAGTAAGCATTCTCAACTATCTGATCCAGATCCATTGCTTTATCTCACCATTTTTTCTCGTTATATTCCTGGAACAAGTGGTTTTGTAGAAACCACCGGAACGGTCTGGTGTCTGAGTTCAGGGGTCAGACCCATCTCCCTGATAATCCTGACTACTTCATTCAATGTTCCAAATGTAGGTGAGCCGACTCCTTTGATATCTAACGGATATGAATCAGGAATTACTGTAGCCACATTATCTGCTCCTGCTATCAGTGAGTATTTCACATTTTCAGGTCCGATTGTTGGAGTAGGCACTGTAATTCTGATTTCAGGATAGAGAATGCGTGTGATTGCGATGGTCTTCATCTGCTCTTCAAGGCTGCAGGGAGGATGATTCTGCATCGGTGTTCCCATATATGGGTTAAATCCCATGATGGGGATCTCTCCTAGGGATTTAAAACGACGGAGAAATTTCAAATGAGCGATACGATCCTCATATGATTCTCCAAGGCCCACCAAAAGACCTGAAGAGAGTTCCACGCCCTGTTCAGAGATCATCTCGCATGATCTGACTCTGTCTTCAAATCTCTCCCCGGGTTTTACGGCATGAAATAGCGCCTGGTTTACAGTTTCAAGATTACAGCAGACGGTGTCTGTTTCAAATCTGGCAATTTGAGAGAGCGAGTCCCTGCTTAAGTCAGCGCCCACATTTACTAAAAGTTCAAGTGTTGTATTCTCTTTTACAATTCGCGCCGCATCTACTGCCTGTTTCCCCTGATATCCATGGGCTCCGGAACAACTCACTCTTGGGATGCCGGATTCTTCTATCTTTTTAGCAGCCTTAAGTATCTCTGATTCAGATTTGTAAAATGGATGAAAATATCCCTCATTAGAGGTTCCTGCAGCAAATCCACAGTATCCGCATTTTGGAGATACCTGGCAGATATTTGTGAGATGCACCGTAGATGTGAGTTTTACGGTGGTGCCCTGATCTCTCCTCACTTCGTTTGCAGTTTCCATGAG
>NZ_DATMYY010000173.1:0-5327 GCF_035560735.1 Methanospirillum sp. | reverse complement strand
TCTGATACTACTGCATCAATCACTATATCCCAGTCAAGCAGTTCAATATCAGGCATCTCTTCGAGTAAGGTTGTCTCATACACACCATCTGGTGAAAATGCTGCCCAGACCAGTTCATCGGTACCTCAAAATATTGCGGAGAAACCACCAGAACGGTGGCTGCAGGATACAAAAACGGGAATGTTTTACGATCCGGTCTCGCGAACATACTGGAGATACGATTCTGTCATCAGAAAATTCACCAATAAAGAAAAAGGATGGTACTTGATCACCCGCTTTTCAGAAACCCAACCTGGACGTATCATCGGCCAGTATTATTACGATCCCCATTCTGTAAGTCTCATTGACATTGACACCGGAGAGTCCATCAATCCCAGTACCATGGAGACTGTGCAGTCAACACAGACAGCATCTCCAACCAGAACAGTGAAACCCACCCAGACTCCTGTTCCTCAAGTCACTGATCAGACAGATGGCAGTGGTACAACAGGAGGACAGAGTGAGAACCCTCAGGGACTGGTTCAGCCCGTTGCAAAAGTGACCAGTCAGCAGGGAGGACAGAGTGAAACACCGCAGGTCATGCCTCAGCCGACACAGACTCCTACTCCCCAGGGAGGAATTAGTGAGACAGCCCAGGCTCCGATTCTTGCCATGAAGATGGGCTTAACATGGACAAACGAAAACAGCGATGCAGTTACAAATCACCCCACGTCCCCAACTACTATTTCATTTGAAACTGATGTTCAGGTATTGTCTATCTCCACATATCACTGGAACAACGGACAAGGGGGATCAGTACCCGGAACGATCGGACTGAAAAGTTCTGATGGAACTATCTTCGGACCCTGGAAGGCAACCGGTGAAAATGGGCAGGGAGGAGTGCCAAATGCAAGGTGGACTGTTGTACCTGACAGTTCAGATGGAACCGGGCAGGTTCTTAAGAAAGGATCCTACACGATCATAGATTCAGATGAATCAACCTGGTCTGCCAATGAAAAGTCAAAGAACCAGGGATTTTGTACGGTAGAGTACATAAACGCACATGAGATAAGTCCTTTAAAAAACCTCTCTGATACGTCAGTCAAACCTCTTAATTTCAAAAATATCAATCTCGGAGATTTGTCAACATGAACAATTCTTTACGATTCTCCAGAACTGAACTAGCGCAGAAGATTGGAGTGATTATTTTCATACTCTGTATTCTCTGTCTTATCTCTCCGGTTTCAGGTATAGGGAGTGTAACTACTGCCGGAGATGAGATCATGAAGACGAGTCAACTTCGAAATCTTACCGGAGGAGATGGTCATGGAATAAGGGTAGGTGTTATCTCAAACGGAGTAAAACACCTTGCAGACGCTCAGAAAACAGATGATCTCCCATCAGATGTTCATGTCCTGAAAAACGGAAAGATGGACGAAGGGACAGCGATGCTCGAGATCATCCATGACATCGCTCCGAATGCCTCACTTTATTATGCAAATTCTGGAGACAATGATCTCAGTTTTTCAGAAGCAATAGATAATCTCGTAGCAGCAGGCTGCAACATTATTGTTGATGATGTTGGACTTCTTGAGATTCCGTACTTCGAAGATGGGCGAACTGCTGCACATCTGAAAGAAATTCTCATCCAGCATCCGGATCTGCTCTATGTGTCTGCAGCTGGAAATAATGGACAACAGCATTATCAGGGAATGTATACCGATGCAGGTGGAGGTTTCAATTCATTCAACGGATCACCCGGAATTCCGGTTGATATTAAGTCAGGAGGATTTATCGGGACAATCCTTGAATGGGATGACTCTTATGAGCAGCGGGAAAATCCGTATAGCCTGTATCTGTATGACCGGCAAACAGGAGCCGAGATAGCGGTAAGTGAACGTACAGAAAGCGGAGAAAAACGCTCACTTGAAAAACTATATTATCAGTACATCGGGGACAAGCCACTGAATGCTGAGATCAGGGTGAAAAAGGCAGATGAGGCAGAACCTAAACTTCTTGAACTTATCCTGAAGACTGATAAAAATCTTGTATCTATTCCGGAAGGATACATAGTCTCTTCAGACTCTATCATTGGACAGGCAGCAGTAGACGATGTAATATCAGTGGCAGCAGTTCCTGCCATAATGACACCGACAATAGAAAAATTTTCATCCCAGGGTGAAGTTACCATCGCTCACCCGGCATCTGAAGAGCGTAAAAAACCAGACATCACCGGAATCAACTCGGTAGATGTATCTGGGGCTGGGGGATTTCCAACCCCATTTACAGGAACAAGCGCCGCTGCTCCGCACATTGCCGGTCTTCTTGCCCTGGAGTGGAGTCTGTTTCCTATGGCATCAGGAACAGGAATGAAAGATGCCATGTTCCAGACAGCAACACCATTCGGACAGAAGGGATGGAATCCGGTGTACGGGTATGGTCTTCCTGACGCAGTGAAGATGTATGAATATCTGCAGAACACCTCAACAACTGGTAATCAAACGCCAACACCAACTCCTTCACCATCTGTCACAGCATCTCCATCTCCCACCCCTACACCACCAGAAGAGGAGGGAGCACCTTTAGTTATTACACAATCGGTTGAGATCACAAAGCCCGGAGATTATTCACTTGGTTCAGATATTCTTGATTCTTCAGGGACTATCATCAGGATCTCCTCATCTGATGTTACACTTGATGGATCAGAACACCAGATAGAAGGATTTGCGGTACAGTTCGGACTTGATTCTCCTCCCATGCAACGGGGAATTGTGATAGAATCACCAGATAAGAGCCGGCTTAAAAATATCACAATAAGAAACCTTGCTGTGATGGGAACCTATGTGGGGATTGAAGCCAGGAATACAGACGATCTCGTGATAGATACCTGTCGTCTTCCTTACAACTCTATCGGAATGATCCTTTCAGGTGTAACACATGCAGAGATCAGGAAGAGTTCGATGAACGGGAATGCCCAGTATGGTGTTATTTTAGAAGGAGGAACCACTGACTCTGTCTTGAGTTCAAACGAACTGAAGAAGAATCTTGTCGGAATGGTTCTTGATGGTGTTATGGGAAATAGAATCACCGGGAACTCAGTAATCCTGAGTCATCAGGAAGGAATCCTGCTCAGGGGAGGCTCCACAACAAATACTATCGAGAAGAATACCTGTTCGGGGAACGGAAATGGAGGTATTGTTCTGAAATCTTCTCTGAAGAATTCGATCCTGAACAACACCTGTGAGCAGAACTCTCCGCCCGGGATTTATTTGGAAGAGAGTTCTGAAAACATCATATCAGAAAATAACCTGACAGGAAATCTCAGAGGAATTAATCTCTATTACTCAGATACGAATACGATAACCGGAAATTCAATTTTCATGAATAAGATCACAGGGATCATGTTCCAGCCATCAGGTCGCAACATCATTAGTCAGAACAGAATAGTTGGAAATAGTGGTGAAGGGATTCTCATCTCAGGCAGTGTCACACCTGAAAAAGTGAACCTTATCTCTGATAATTATCTTGAAAATGATAACAATGTGAATATTCAGGAGGGTGGTAAGCCGAACTATGGCTGGAACGCGAAAAAATCTGAGGGATCAAACATAGTCGGGGGATCGTATTTAGGAGGTAATGCCTGGGCATCATCAGATGGAAAAGGATATTCACAGACATGCCCTGACATTGACGGAGACGGGTTGTGCGATGCTGCCTATACGGTTCTGACCGGTATTACAGATGAGCTGCCCCTGAAGTACTCAGGGCCTTCGGTTACCCCTGCAAACCCTAAGAGTGCAGGATCCATAACGAAACCTGCAGACGTTGAGGATCTGGTTACCGAAGGGCTTACCCTCTTTGGAAAAGGAAATTATCCAGAGACTGTAGCTTTAATGGATAAGGCAATTATAAAAAACCCGACTAACTTCCTGGCATGGAGATTGAAAGTTCTCTCACTTTCAAAAATGAAGAAGAGCGATGAAGCCATAGCAACAGTAAACAAGGCTCTGAATCTTTACCCTGATTCGATCATCCTATGGTACACTCTCGGCGACATCTACCTTCTTGACCTTTCAGAGTATGAAAAAGCAATTCAGGCATATCAGAAAGCACTTGTCATAGATGAGAGCGATACGCACAGTCTGACAAACCTTGCCTTTGCAATCGATAAAACAGGCAGGAGTGATGAGGCGCTGAAACTGTATCTGCAGGCTGTCACCATCAATCCCTCACTCACAGACGCATGGGTCAAAGCGGGAAATATTGAAACCCGCGCAAATCATTACAACCAGGCAATTTTGTATTATGACAAAGCATTGAAATTGGATCCTGGAAATGCATTCACCTGGAACAACAAAGGATATGCCCTCTCATTATCAGGAGATTATCAGGGAGCAATTCAGGCGTACCAGAATGCTATTCAGATTGATAATTCATATGAAGTTGCATGGACAAACCTAGGCAATGCATATACCGCGCTCGGAATGAAAAATGAAGCAAAAGATGCCTTTTCACATACGAAGGTTTGATCACCACACACATACGTTTTTATATTCATACAGATAGTATCGGGTATGAAACGGTTGTGGGTATGTTTAGGAATTGCGATGATATTCATCGTAATGACTGCCTGTGGAGTTTCTGCCGCATGGTGGTCGCAACAGGATAGTTATCAGTCTTCATCAGGATGCGACTGGAACTTCTGGGGAGGAGGATGTTACCAGCAGCAGAGTGAGTCCCATTCATCTTCATCAGGAGGAGGTTGGGGTCCGAACTGGTTTGGAGGCACTTATTCGGATTACTTCAGTTCATATACACGATCAAATTTCTGGACAGGATGGTGGGCCAATGGCACCCAGATCGCTGATGTTTCCGGTGTATGGAAGACAGATCTGCTTGGCAATCTGACAGTTCGCCTTACCGGTGATGACATCATCCGTGCGTCATACAAGGTGAAAGGTAACAACGGATATATGCAGGGTAACTTCTCATCCAACAGTTCACCGATTATGGATGGATTCTGGTGGGAGGCACCCGAGTACCGGCCACCATACCAGGCAGGTGCTGTTCAAATCACATTCGAAAACAGTACAGCCTTAAGTGGTATCTTTGCATATGCTGACGGAACCTGGGGACCATTCACCGGAACTAAAGTCAGAGCGAACCTGACTGCAGAGGAGGATGACGCTCTCAAGGATATGCCACAGCTTGAGTGGACCATTGATTCCAGCCAGACCTCTGATAAGCGGGTGACTAATCCGGTTGACACCAACCCGATTAAAAACACCTAACCTTTTCTTTTCTGCAGGTCAAACACCAATCCCTGATTATTCAATTCAGCAAAAAAT
>NZ_DATMYY010000172.1:0-2829 GCF_035560735.1 Methanospirillum sp. | reverse complement strand
ATTCTATATTTTCCACCTGATACCTGACCTATATCCAGTTTGGAAAAATTCGGCAGACATACGTCTGACAACTCGTTTTCTTTATAAGGTTCCTCTGTTATCCAATAGAATGAGCATGTAAATCTCCGATAATTGGCTTATCTTCGATTTTTTGTTGTAGATGTTTGTGCAAACATTTCCTGAAAAAAGGGATTTAGCCAGAACTGTAAAAATGTCAGCACATGGCTCAATGCCGGTCAGTACTATAAACCTCGTACCTTGAAATGTTCATGCTCTCACATCTAAAGGCGACAGGGTATCTCTCACCGCCTGCAGCGTGGCATTTGGACCCTCCACATTGTTATGCTGTTGAATAAAAGATCGACATCTGTATGAATCTGGATATAACCGAGAATCAAACCGATTATTATTCAGTCAGATATCCAGAAATAACGTGGCTATAGACATTCTTTCTCTGATTGGGGGTAAGGGTGCAACTCTGTGTTAGTATCCTATTATTTTCAAGTGCTTTACAGAGACAGAGAAAAAAGATAGGTTATGCTTGGGAGGGTGTGATCAGCCAGGTAGTGCTGTTTGAGTAACTGTATTTCTGAATCGTGAATTTGGGGCAGTTCTCAGCCAAGAGTCCCATGTTTGTTCCTACCTCTTTTGAGGAGAGGCCTGTTTCTCTGGCGATATACTTTGATTTAAAGAAGTTCTTTCCTTCTTTTACCCGGTCTTCAAGGTAGGTTATCAGGGTTATCTGTCTTTCATTATAGGTGCTGGTGAGTGTGCCTTTAGTGAACATAATTACCTCATGTACTAATTGATTGAATGTAGGAGAAAGGACCAGCCGTTTGGCGGCTGGCTGAAATTCAGTTGGATCATTGCAGCGAACTGAGAGTTGGAAACCTTTCCTGAGAGGTCTGGTTCCCGGTTTTAATGATGAGTCACATTGATTGTAGGAGGACATGTTGAACGCAGCTCATCTATTGTGCACAGAGACTGCCGGTGTCCGGGTTTTTCGGACGACCCTTGTGCAGGTCTCTGTGTGACATACTATTGTTGCATGAAACAGGTTATAAACCCGGCAGCAAAAATCTGTTAAAATCAGTTAGAAATAATATTTAAATAAAATTTATAGGTTATTTAGGTGTAATCGTTACTCTGGTGTCATGATGACTGAACTGACAGCGTCCGGGGTGTTGCACCTGGTTTTAGATATTAAGTGCGTATCATGAAAACTGGAAAATTAGGAGAGTATAGGAAGGTTAATCGTTGGTTTAAACTGTTGCAACCTGTTGCAACTCTCTGAAATAGTGAAGTATCGAGGGTTATGTCGGGGTGCTCCGTGGTGATATGTTCGTGAATCGCGGATGAGAAGAGAGCGGTGGATGACTGATCGATCATGATACCAGTGATTGAAACTGGCAGGTTTTATGAATCATGAATCGATATGGGACTAGATAAGATCATAAACCTGCGGTAATATTCCCGTTTATCATTTCAAGTCCAAAAACCTGTTTGATCATATTATGTCGATTCCCTTTGTCTCCCAAATAATGATAAAGTATATTCGCTGGTATCCTGTTCGGAACTCTAAAGACTGGGATCTATCATGGAGAAGATGGGAAGTTCAGCGAAAATATCAAGAAATCCTGTACACGGGTGGATAAGGTATACGTGAGTATGATTTCAGTGAGGTATTGACTTGTGATACTGTAAGGCAAGAACTCCGAAAATCTGTTGATTCAAGAAGATCTTATTTCCATGCACTGACGCTGATCCAGAAACTATTGTTATGTCCTGGTTTTCACTACAGATAGTAAATCTCCAGAATCATTGTCATCTAATAAACTCTCTACTCCATGGGTATTGGGAGGCCCTGTTGTCTTAAATACGTCAATTTATCCCAGTACCCCCGTTGGAACACAATTTTCGAGTCAATGACATGAAAGAACCCACATCCCCGGAGACCTTGTGGATCCCTCCACTCCATGATGGCCCATTCTCCATCCTCAAACATATTTTCCACGATACAGGTCATTGATGCATTCGCAAAACTCTCTGCAAACATCTTCCTGATTGCATCGTGCCCCTGGACTGGCTCTTCTGCGACCTGGTGGTTGATTGCATCCTTATGGTACAGACTGACCAGTTTCTCGACATCAATCCTGTTAAACGCCTCAACAAATTGTTGAAGGACTTCTTTCGGCCTCATAGCAATATACCAGTTATCGCTCCTGCCATATGAGAATCAAATATTTGATTCTTTCACGCATCATGAGATGAATCGAATCTATTTTCATTATCTGTTAACAGATACCTGGTATGTACAATAGAGCATTGCCCTTTTTGGTTCTGGTTATCTTCAGTCTGATAATTATTCCTCTCTCTGCTGATGATCAGAATATCCACAAAACCGGGATAACACCCGGATCAGTCACTGATGAAGACTTGATCAGGTACTCAATAGAGGCTCAGAATAACTCGTACTGCCCCTATTCACACTATAAGGTCGGTGCAGCCCTTCTCACCGCCAATGGATCTGTATTCACCGGGGCAAACGTGGAAAATGCTGTCTATGGTTTATCAGTAACTGCAGCTGAAGTTGCGGTTTATAAAGCCGTTTCAGAAGGAGAACAGAAGTTTTCAGCGATAGCTGTCACGAGTTCAGGAGGAGATTTTGCGTATCCGTGTGGATCTGACCGACAGATAATCTCTGAATTCGGACTTGACGCCCGGGTTATTGTCTCAAATGGAAAGGCAATAAAGGTGACCACTATCCGTGATCTCCTTCCAAATGCATTCGGACCATCATCACTGGCCTGATCAGCAAATATCCTCTAT
>NZ_DATMYY010000171.1:0-6208 GCF_035560735.1 Methanospirillum sp. | reverse complement strand
CTCATATTGTGTAATGTTTCACTGGACTTGTCAGTAATATCCTCAGGCACATGGACAACATACCTGGTGTTCTTCATCAGTTAGTATGCCGTCCCTGATAGTAATGACCCTGTCTGCCCGTTTTGCAAGCTCAGAGTTATGAGTGACCACAATAAGCGTAAGCCCTTTGTCTCTGAGATCTCTGAAGAGGTCATAGATCTTTTCTGAACTTGCTGAATCAAGATTACCGGTTGGCTCGTCGGCAAGGATGATCTGTGGATCATTCATCAGGGCACGACCGATGGCAACACGTTGCATCTCGCCACCTGAAAGCTGGTATGGAAGGTGGTCTCCCCGGTGAGCAAGTCCAAGCATTTCAAGGATCGATTCGGTCTTTTTTGGATCTGGTTTCTTCCTACTGAAGAGGAGGGGAAGTTCCAGATTTTCCCTGGCTGTCATCGTCGGAATAAGGAAGAACTGCTGAAATACAAATCCGATGGTGTCCCGTCTTACTACTACCCGCTGTTTCTCCTTCAGATGAGTCACATCGGATCCATGTACTTTCACGGTCCCACCAGATGGATTATCCAGAAGTCCCAGGATATTTAAGAGGCCGGTCTTTCCAGATCCTGAAGGACCGACGATGGAGAGAAATTCCCCTGTTTTTACTGAAAGGGTCACCCCTTTTAGGGCATGAACCTCTTCACTGCCTCGGTGGTATACCTTGGTAAGATCACGGGCTTCAATCAGGTTCATTCAAACTCACTCCTGATGGCTTCCATTGGACTGAGTCTTGAAGATCTGAATGCAGGGTATAATCCACATATCAGACCCAGCACAACTGAGAAGAGTAGGCATTCCCCTATCAGAACCGGATCAGCAGTTATCAGGCTTCCAACCGGTGCATACGGAATATTTGATCTGACAAACTTCTCAATCATACCAGCACCCACAAACGATCCATAGACTCCCAGAATTCCACCGGCAGTGGTCACAATGATGGTCTCTATCATGACCATGATCCCGATATCAACACCAGATGCCCCGATTGCTTTCATCATCCCGAATTCGCGGGTCCTCTCATGCACTGACATCAGGAGTGTGTTCATGATACCAAATGCACTGATCACTATTGCTACCGCAATAAGCGAAAAGAGCAATGTACGTGCCGATCCCACCAGGTTCATGATAGTCCCTGAAATCTGTGACATGGTGACGACCTGTGTGTCAGGTATCTTCTCTATCTCATCAGATACAGAAGCAACCTCTTTGGGATCTTTCACAAGCACTGCTATTGTGTTGATCTTGCCTTCTTTCTTGAAGATCCTCTGGGCTTCATCGATAGGCAGGAAATGCGACTGGTCATCCTGTCCTCCGGTCCGCTCAAGTATCCCGACGATGATAAACTGTTCCTTTGCCTGACCGACCGGCATCGAATCGCCAACCCTGGCATTCATCTGTTCAGCAAGACCTGCTCCGATCACCATGACCTTCTTCTCATCGTCTGTGAAGAACCGCCCCTGAACTTTCCACCAGGGTTTGATCTTCTGCATCTCAGCACTCTCGATACCATACACCACATGAGATGTCCCGTTATCGGTAAATTGTTGCAAAAGCATTGGAGTTGCTATCTCAACACCAGTGGTGCTCCGGATCGTCTGCAGATTAGATTCATTGAGATACTTTGGAATTACTCCTCCATGCATGACAAGGCTTGCAGCCTCATATGGACACCCTTTTGGAACTGCGAGAAGACTTACTCCGAGACTGTTCATCTCGCCGGAGAGTTGCCTTTCATAGCCGGCATTGAATGATAACAGAGAGTAGAGGACTGCAATAGCGATGGCCACCCCCACTATGGTCAGCAGAGTTCGCATCCTCCTTCTGCTCAGATTCTTAATCGCCAGGGTCCAGAAGTTCATGGGTAGGTTTTCCCATCCAGACTAACGCTGCTTCCGACAAGTGCGAGATCATTATCCTTGATTATGACATTTCCGATAACTGTTACTTTTTTGCCCATCGCCGGGGGAATTACAAAGTTATTCGGTTTCAGATTGACATAGAGGTCGCCGTTATCATCTGACATTATAAACCAGCAGCCAGATCCACATTGTGAGGTGATCTTCCCTTCTACGCTGACTGGTTTTTCTGTATATTTATCAGCACTGCTAAGCAGGTTGCTGATACTTACTTTTTCTGGTGCAACAGCAGTCTGGTTTCCTGACTGGTCTGCAAAACATCCGACAACGCTGATCGCAATGATAATGAGAACTCCTGTAATGATTGCTTTTGAATTCATGATTTCTCCGTGATTGAGTGAATAAGCGGTAATTCCATGACCGACTGGTTTCCTGCCGATGTGGAATGTTTGTTTATCACTCTGATATGAATCAGATTCAGTCTGTGTTAATAAATCAATTCTCACAAGTACAGCTACATATTCAGGATATGTTTGAATTGTGGTGAATTTCCAGACTCTGGGTACTCTTCTGTAAGAACCTACAATATGGATTTTCACCAATGTGATTATGAGTGAATGTGTGTGTCTGATGATCTCATTGAATTATTTGGAAAATTTTCTCTCGCACTTGGAAAAATCGAACAGTGTAAGGAGTTTGTCTTTCTTATCCCTGAAGTACGCACGAATATGGTATATGCCAAAAAGGATGCAGCAACCAGGGATGATGTCCTCGCAGTAGACGGAAGAATTACGGTGGTGCGTGGAATGCCGTATGCTGCCGGGCGTCCCAGGCTGGGTGCATCAAGTCATATGGCCCGGCTTATCATTGAGCTTGCCAAATTTGACTCGTCTTATCGAGCAGGAATAGACTTCATGAACAATCCTGCGTTTGCTGAATGGCTGAAACAGTATTGTGCTGAAAAAGGATGGATCTTCTCAGTAATTGACCGCAGTAATGAACCTGAAGAGGTAAAAGAGAAAGAGTGCGGTTCTATGCCCTGGAAGGTAGCAGAAGCAGTTCGTGCCTGTGGGGGAGTTGCTCCCAAAATGTTTTATGAAACCGGAGCGGTTGGAAAAGAACCAGTCACTGTTCTGGTGGGGAGAGATCCTATCGAAGTTGTGGAGCAGGTTATCGAGATTGCAAAAAGATATACCGCTAAATTATCATCACAGTCAGGGGTATAATGGCCGGCACCGGACAGAAGATTGGAAAGATAGATGTCGGGATCTTCAACTCATTTCTTCAGCATCGGCTGGGCGCCTCTGATTCATCAGTACTTGTTCCACCCCGTACCGGGATCGATGCAGGGGTAATCTCTCTTGGTAACGGGGAAGTCCTCATTGTGGCAGAAGATCCGATATTTGCAATACCAGGCCAGCCTCTTGAGATGTTTGGGTGGTATACTGTCCACATTGGTGCAAGCGATGTGGCAGTAATGGGAGTCAGCCCCCGATATATGACTTATTCCCTGTTACTTCCACCTGACACCTCTGATGATGATCTGAAAGTAATTGTAAATTCAATTCATGAGGCTGCAAAAGAGCTTGGTATTGCGATTGTAGGTGGTCATACTGGGTATTATCCCGGTTTTGCAGCACCAACGATTGGGGGTGTAACGGTATTTGCAATTGCTAAGGAGGACTCGTATGTTACTCCGGCAGGAGCACAGCCCGGAGATGTGGTTATTCTTACCAAAGGTCCGGCAATTGAAACGGCTGGCATCTTATCAGTCCTCCGTGAGAAGGATCTTCTAGAGCACTATGAGCCCGATCTTGTGAAGCGAGCACAGGCCCTCTGCAGCCAGATGAGCGTAGTCAGGGATGCCATGACTGCTATAAAGGCCGGAGGTGTGACCGGGATGCATGATGCCACTGAAGGAGGGGTTATTGGAGGATTATTTGAGATTGCGGATGCAAGTGGTGTCGGTATGGATATCGATGAGTCACTGTTTGTGTACCCGCCTGAAGTCCGTATGGTATGTGATCATTTTGGAATAGATCCAATCAAGGCCATTGCTGAAGGTTCTCTTCTCATCACGGCTCATAAAGAATATTCAGATAGTATCCTTACATCTCTTGCAGAAATTGGTATTGTTGGATCAGTGATTGGAATGGTTACCAGCAATCCAGAAAACCGCATGATAACACGGCTGGATGACACAATAGTCCCCTTGGAAGTTCCAGCCCAGGATCCCTTCTGGCCGGTTTTTTTTGAGAGTGTCTCCTGATTATATCTGTCAGCCTTTGTTCTCCCTTTTTTTGGTATCTATTTTTTCTTCGTTGTAAATCATTGATATCGACCTCGGTTGCGTCTTTCCTATGGTAGACACACCACAAGATATATGTAGATTTATTTGCATATTGAGTGGTCAGTCTAGACTGTTCACTCTACTGATTCTCTACCTTAGCCAAGGAGATGTGACCATATGCAATACCGGCAAGTCCCAAAAAATGGTGATTCCCTATCTGTACTCGGGTTTGGAGCGATGCGGCTTCCGACCAGAAGAGGGCGGATAGATGAAGAGCGTGCATCCCGTCAGATTCGAAGTGCAATAGATGCAGGTGTCAATTATATCGATACTGCATTTATGTATGGAGAGAGCGAGCGAATTTTAGGAGATGTTCTTAAGGACGGGTACAGGGAGAAAGTAAAACTTGCAACCAAACTCCCCCCGTGGCACCTGACAAAGCCTGAAGATATGGAAACCATCCTGAATGATCAGTTGAAAAAACTTCAGACCGATCATATCGATTACTATCTTCTCCACTCTCTTGACGCAAACAACTGGAAGAAACTCCTTGACTTTGGTGTGTTTGAATTTTTAGAGAAGGCAAAGGCAGCGGGAAAGATCATCAATATTGGTTTCTCATTTCATGGCGATCGAAAAACATTCAAAGAGATCATCGACTCCTATGATTGGGTATTCTGCCAGATCCAGTACAACTTTATTGATGAGAATACTCAGGCAGGCAAAGACGGGCTTTTGTATGCTGCTTCGAAAAATATTGCAGTTATTGTCATGGAACCTCTCCGGGGAGGAATGCTTACACAAAAAATCCCTGATGATGCTAAAAAGATTTACACAAGTGCAAAAATAAAGCGATCACCTGCAGAATGGGCTTTGAGATGGGTTTTAAATCATCCCGAAGTAACGGTAGTCCTTTCGGGAATGAATGATGAATTACATATTGCAGAGAATATCACCACCTGTGAGGATGCCTTCGCCGGGGTGATGACACCTGATGAACTGTCTATTGTGGAAGAAGTGAAAGGGATATACCTACGGCTAATGAAGGTAGGCTGCACCGGTTGTGCCTATTGCATGCCATGTCCTTTTGGTGTAAATATCCCTCAGTGCCTCTCATTTTACAATCAATATCATATGGCTGGAAACCGGATGATGACAAGAGGGATGTATGGGATCCAGCTTATGGGAGGATTGGGAGGAACACCTGCCCATGCATCTCTCTGCAGAAATTGCGGGAAGTGTGTCTCGCTCTGCCCCCAGCATATCCCTATCCCTGATGAACTGAAAAAAGCTTCAAAAAATCTTGATGGTCTGCGAACCAGGGCATTGATTCCGATAATCAGGATGATTTTTTCCAGAAGAAAGATCAATGATTGATCAAGGAAAACGTCTAACTCCCTGTAAATAACTGTCAAATGTTGAATTCGTGAAAGCATGAAACCAGTATCTGAAGATTCAGTATCAGGAGATCAAACCCCCCTTCTATTAGGAAAGCGGGAGATAATCCTGCATGTGGCCCTTCGGCTCTTCACCAGTCAGGGTTTTCATGCAACTCCTACATCACAGATCAGCAGGGAGGCGGGAATTTCAACAGGGACGCTCTTCCATTACTTCCCTGATAAAAATAGCCTCTTTGAACAACTTTATCTCTCAATTAAGAAAGATATGGCTCAAGCAGTCAGGGACTGTGATGATCCTAACCTGGATCCAAGGACCAGGCTTGAGCAGTGCTTTCAGGGTTTTGTCACCTGGGGTACTTCAAACCATGAGAAATTCCTCTTTGTTGAGCAATTCTATCATTCTCCTAGTATCTCTGAAGAAGTAAAACGTGAGGCACATGCTGAATTTGCCTGGATGAATGAGATAACAGAGGACGCAATTGCACGAGGGATGATCCGGGATCTTCCTCATGAGTTCTATTTTGTCATGGTGTCCCAGATTTTGTTTGGTGTGGTCAAACTTATCTCGACCGGGGAAACCGGTTTGTCTTCAGAAGAACTGGTCAGTCTCGGTCTCGATC
>NZ_DATMYY010000170.1:0-2490 GCF_035560735.1 Methanospirillum sp. | reverse complement strand
GTTTTATTCCGCTGGAACGCCAAAATAATAAGCCGTGAAGGCAAGGCTAGAAAGCGGGCACGTCATGCTCGGGCAGGACGGATTAACCCTGTATGATCAGAGCGGTTTTGGAAGACCGTTAAAAGAAGGAGTCCGTCTCTCTCCAGTTGAGGCCCTGTACCTTGTATATCGTGGCCGAATTGAGGTCCCCGGGTTTGATTTTGACTCACTCCTTGTCCATTTCTCTGGTGATGTTCATGTTCTGAGATCTTTCCTGGTCTACCGGGATATCAGGGAAAGAGGGTATGTTGTCCAGACAGGTCCACAGGACTTCAGGATATTTCGCCGTGGTGAAAAACCAGGGAAAGGGGAGTCTTTGTATATGCTCCGTGTCCTGTCTGAACGTGATCTCATCGATTTTGCGGTGGTAAGAAAAGAAGTTCAGGCTACCATAAACATGCGAAAACGGCATGTTCTTGCAGTTGTGGATGACGAGTTTGAACTAACCTATTACGAGGTAAAGATCCAAAAACCCGCCCCCATCGAAGATACGCAGAATCCGGAACCGGTATGTGGTATTCTCTCAAGCAGATCGGTGATAATACCTGCAGCACCTGAATCTGCATATGATCAGGCATTTTATGGGAAACGCTTTGATGATGATCGTATCGTTCTCTCAACTATCGAATCTGTATCTCTAATGGAACAAGGATTTGTGACGGTAAAACACGAAGGTCGTAATATCACTGCTCAAGAGTATCGTGAGATGATCCGTGAGTTCGATACTGAAATGGAACCAAAACTGAAGGTATATCAGAATCTGCGATCCTTGAACTATATTCCAAAGACCGGGTATAAATTCGGCCATCACTTTAGGGTGTACCTGGGAAGAAAGGTCCACTCAGAAATGCTAGTTCAGGCCATTGAGCCTAATACTACTCTTCCGATGAATATCATTTCCCGGTCAGTCAGGATGGCACATAGCGTCAAAAAGAAGATGCTATTCGGATGTATACATGCAGAAGGCATCGCGTACGTTGAGTTTGCACGAATTAAACTCTGATTATAACAACTTTCCAGAAATTAAAAAACCAGATAATATGGAATCCAGCATAAACCCATGGGCTTCTACAGATCAATCTGTCGATATTGAGCGGCTCCACACGGAGTTCGGGATAGAACGGATAGAGACTGCAGTCAGTGACCTTCCTGATCTACCATATTTCATGAAGCGGGGGATTGTGTTTGGTCATCGCGATTATGGCCAGATCGTTAAAGCGATTGTGAATCATGATCCGTTTCATATCCTTACCGGGTTTATGCCCTCAGGCCATCCACATCTCGGGCACCTGATGGTAATGAAAGAAGTGGTCTGGCACGTAGAGCAGGGTGGAAACGGATACATCTGTGTTGCTGATCGTGAGGCTCATGCTGTCAGAAATCTCTCATGGGAACAGTGTAAAAAATTTGGAGATGAATATCTCTCCTGCCTGTTTGCTCTGGGATATGAGGGAGAGACGTATCAGCAGAGTCAAAACAGAGTTGTCCAGGATCTTGCATTTGAAGCTTCCACGAAGGTTAATTTCTCTGAGATGAGTGCCATCTACGGGTTTACACCCGAGACAGATATCGGACATGCAATGAGTGTACTCACGCAGGTATCTGACATTCTTTATCCGCAGGTTGATGATGAACCTGCACCAACTGTGGTTCCAGCCGGGCTTGATCAGGATCCTCACGTAAGGCTTACGAGAGGTATAGCACACAAACTCAGGATGTTCACGGTAGAAGATCGGGACACCCATATCAGTATCAGATCCAAAGAGGCCCCGAAAGAGGCTATGGATGCTGTACAAAAGGCATTCAAGGGATCTAAACGGTATGAGGGTCATATTGATGTTACCGGAGTCCCTCACGATATCGTAGCAAAGACCATTCGGGCCATTGAGCGGGCAAACGGCGGATATGGTTTTGTCACACCATCTGCGACTTATCACCGGTTTATGCCAGGTCTTACCGGTGGAAAAATGTCGTCAAGTGTGCCAGAAAGCATCATCGGGTTCTATGAGGATGATAAGGTTGTTAACAAGAAGATCATGTCTGCCCTGACCGGTGGGCGAATGACCCTACAGGAACAGAAAGAACTTGGTGGGGAAGCTGATAAGTGTCCGATCTATCTGTTGAACCTCTTTCATATGGTTTCTGACGATACAGAACTGGCAGAGATTCACCGAAGGTGCAAGGCAGGGGAATTGATGTGTGGTCAGTGTAAGAAAGATACTGCCGCCCGTGTTCTCGCATTCCTTTCTGACTTTAGGGAAAAGATGGCAGTGGCATCAGGTGCACTGGCCAGCAGATCCTGTTGATCTTTAATAGATCAATTTTCCGATTTGTGCGATGAGGGCTAAAATTCCTGGTTTTTAACACTCTCAATATGAATGAGATCTGGTTTATATATGACAGATCAAGGCCATCAATCTGGGTCATGAGCGAGATCATACTATGTATGGT
>NZ_DATMYY010000169.1:0-3877 GCF_035560735.1 Methanospirillum sp. | reverse complement strand
GTATCATATTGATTGACTCTGTAGGAATATTCACTCCCTGTCGTTTCATCTTCTCTTTCTGCAGTGTCCAGTCATATTGGTTGACAAACTCCATCGCACGTTCAGGGTGGGGCATCATTGCAAGAACTTTCCCGTTTTCAGAAGTTATCCCTGCAATATCTGCAGTTGAACCGTTAGGATTGAACGGGTATTCCCCGTTTGCAGATCTCATATCCTCTTTACAATAAGTAAAGGCGATCATCTTTTTGCTCTGAAGTTTAGCAAGAGTCTCTTTAGAGCAAGAAAAATTGCCTTCTCCATGAGATACCGGACAGACAATTCTCTCAATACCTTTTGTCCAGATATTGTCGGCAGCAGGTTTCAATGTGACATACCGGCATTCCAGCACACCTTTATGGTTTGGCATCAGTGCAATATCACGCTTGAACTGCTTGTTAAACGCAGGTACGAGTCCAAGGTTTGCAAGGATTTGAAACCCGTTACAGATCCCGAGGACAAGATTGTTGCCATCGAGAAATTCAGTGAGATCATTCCAGAGATTATTTCTGACCCTGTTTGCAAATGCATTTCCTGCACCGGTATCATCACCGTACGAGAAACCTCCCGGAAATACAAGCAGCCGATAATCAGACAGTCTCTGTTTTTTATCAATCAGATCATTGATGTGAACAATATCAGAACCCATTCCTGCACGGGCTAAAACTTCTTGTGTCTCCATCTCCGAATTGATTCCGTATCCGCTCATGATGAGGGCTTTATCAGGGATCATGTCAGGATATTCCTCTACATAGACAGAAGAAGTCATATTAGTACCCTCCGAATGGTTTTTTATACGCAGCCTCAAGTTCGCTTACCGGTACAGATATGAGCTGCTTTTTTCCTGAAATCTGCAGGTTTTTACCGCTCACACGCCCGATAAGGATGGCGTCAGAACCCATCGTCCGTTCAAATGAACGTTTATTGTCTGGTGCTATTGTGACTACAAACCTTCCAAGCGTCTCTGAAAAGAGTAGGAGATCAGATCTTCCTTCACCAGGGATGGTAACATCCATTCCAAGCCACCCCCCGATTGCCACTTTTGCAAGGGCAACTGCCAGACCTCCATGTGTGACCGGGAAGGCCGAAGCCACCAGATCATGCAGAATGGCATAAGTCAGTTTTTCATACCGTGCTTTCACTCCTGGGATATCAATATGAGGAACCATTCCGGTAGCACCATTCACACCACATAGGTGGGCAAAGTACTCTGATCCGCCGATTTCTTCGTTTGTTTCTCCGATAAGATAGACCAGATCACCTTCAATCTTGGCATCCAGTGAGACTGCCTTGGTCACATCCGGATGAACTCCGATGGAAGAAATCAGCAGGGTTGGAGGGACTGAAACTCTGACCCGGTTGTTATCTGCGTCAAAGCCGGAGAAATCATTGAACATACTGTCCTTTCCGGAAATGAACGGGGTCATAAACCCGGTTGCCCCATCATAACATCCCCGTGCTGCTGCTTTCAGCTGATCAAGGCGCTCCGGCTCGTCTGACGAGCACCAGCAGAAGTTGTCAAGGATGGCGATTGAATCAAGGGGGATGCCAATGGCAATAAGACCGCGAATGGCTGTATCAATGCAGGCGATTGCCATACGATAGGAATCGATCTCTGAATATGAAGGGAAGAGACTCTGGGAAAGTCCAACTCCTTTCTTTGAAGAAGCAACAACTTTTGTCAGAGTTGCCATTCCCTGGACTCTGCCTACCCCCTGGACTGGTCCGAGAACATGTCCTCCTTGTACAGTATGATCATACTGAATCGAGATGAACTCCTTTGAACAGATGTTCTTTCGCTGAAGCATCGTTTTCAGTGTCTCGCCGAGTTCCTCAGGACATCCGGGTGTAGGATCGCTTCTCCCAGGAGATGACGGTGATGTCTTGAGATGCTTTGCAGGGAGCCCGTCATGAAGGAAAGAGAGTTCGATATCCATTACCGTGGATCCGTTGAACTCAACCACACAGCGTCCGGTATCAGTAAAAGCTCCGATTACTGTCCCTTCAACCTCTCTGCGTCCGAGCAACTCCATGAGTTCATTTATTTTTTCCGGAGGTACTGCAAGGGTCATCCGCTCCTGTGATTCAGAGATCCAGATCTCCCACGGTGCCATTCCCGGATATTTAAGCGGAACTTTATCAAGCAAAACGTGACAACCGTTGCACTCCTTTGCCATCTCTGCTACGGAACATGAAATGCCCCCTGCTCCATTGTCGGTAATGCTGGTATACAGACCTCTATCGCGGGCTTCTTTTACGATAACATCTGATACCTTCTTCTGGGTGATTGGATCTCCTATCTGGACCGCAGTCACCGGACTTGCCGGATCTAATGCTTCAGATGAGAAGGTGGCACCATGGATTCCATCTTTTCCAACTCTGCCACCAATAACAACGATGAGATCGCCTGGCCTGGCTTGTTTCTCATATAGATTCCGGACTGCATTTTTACGGGGCATGACCCCCACGGTTCCTGCAAAAACCAGGGGTTTTCCACAGTACCGGTCATCAAACCAGACAAATCCCTGTGGTGTTGGAATTCCTGAGCAGTTACCTCCAACTCCGACTCCTGATACAACTCCGTCAAGGATACGTCGTGGTGGGAGAATCGGATTTGACTGATCTTTTCCACGGAATAGAACCGGGTTAGTATCAGGATCACCGACACAAAATCCATAGATATTGATGCAGGGTTTTGCTCCAAGTCCAAAACCGATAGTATCACGGTTTACACCAACGATACCGGTGAGAGCGCCGCCGAACGGATCAAGAGCCGATGGTGAGTTGTGTGTCTCAACCTTATGAGTGACGAGATACTCATCGTCAAAGATGATACCCCCTGAGTTATCTGAAAATACGCTCAGGCAGATGTCTTTATCCCCTTTTTCTGCCCGGATTTTATTGGTCGCTGCCTGGATGAATGTTTTATATAGACCTTTTGGAACATCTTCGTCCATTGCTGAAGCAAAGATTGTGTGTTTACAATGTTCGCTCCATGTCTGGGCAAGTGATTCAACTTCAACGTCTGTTGGGATTCTTCCAATTGTCTTAAAATAGTCTCTGATGGCATGCAACTGTGCAAGGTCAAGGGCGAGTGGACCCCTTCTTTGGCCAGTTACAGGATCTAATATTCCTTCTTTCCCAATCCGTATGAGGTCCTGATCCTCAAGATTGAGATTAACAGGTTCAGCAGTTGGAAGTTCGTGTAGTTCAACAAACGGCACCACAGGATCCATACCACTGGTTCCGTACTCCTGACGTGTTTTTATATGAACCCGGTTGACTAGCGGGTTTGCAAGGGTTGATGTCAGCGTATTTAACACATCAGGGGTGAGTTTTCCACAGACAAAGTAAAGATGCGATGTGTAGACTGCTTCTCCAGGCTCAAATTTTCGATTAGTAAAATCTTCTATGGTCTGTCGTGCAGTTGTTCCTACATTATCTGTGACACCTGGGAGGAACCCAACTTCAATGGCTGTATCAAAATATGCCTGAGTGGCCTCATCCACTGTAAACTTCTGTACCACTGGGTTGCTCAGTTGCAGGCCAATCTCCCTGAGTTCGTCCTGAGTGAAATCTTTAGAGACTGTGGAGATGGTATAAATATCAACAAGATGGAGTTCTTCGATTGGGATTCCAAGCGAACGAATCCGGTCTGTTCTGACCTTAAGGCGGGGATCGACCTTATAACGGATCTCAATCCGATGGATATATGCCATGTGTACCTATTGTTTGATCGTTTAGGGGCAAAATATGTATCAAGCCAGAGGAGTTCCTGATGGAAATAAAATGGATAGATAATAATCAGGTTACCATATGTTACTTTGCTTCGGTTTGGGCG
>NZ_DATMYY010000168.1:0-5799 GCF_035560735.1 Methanospirillum sp. | reverse complement strand
TTTCGTACACAAACTAAATCTGCGCTGTGGTTACCTCCGAGACCCAAGCAGAGTTCTTTGTCATGCGATCCACGTTTAAATTTTAGTAACCTGCTACATCCGATCCAAAATACAGCGCGGATAACGTTATTACTATCCCGGTATGCGTGGAGTCAGGGATCGGTGATGATGCATTCAGAGTTCTCCTCAGTTTTTCGGTCTCTTTTTCCAGTATCGAGAAACGATTTTACCATTCCTGCCTAACTCACAATCATGAAGAATACTGTCCTCATCTATGGTCTACTCCTGTTGTCTCTTTGTATGTTGAGTGTTTACGCTGAACCAGCCTTCTATGATGAAAACATGTCAGATGTGCCCTATGAGGATATGGTCACACTCCCCAATGGAACGACTGTCAATATCGTTGTTTTCATGCCAATAACTGTCATGATAAATTCTGATGATGATAACCCGCTTCATGTTATTGATAGAATGAACTTCGGTGATGCAGGTGGTATGCTCAAGGGTAACGGTACGTTTCCAGAAGGTGCATTAGGTGATGGATTTTACAAACAACTTGCAGGAATGAATAAGACCTCCGTTCTGAATGGAACCAGCCTGAAGCACGGCGCCAACACCCCTGTTGCATCAAAAGTTTCTGGAAATCAAAGTTCAACAAAGCCAAATCTTTCTATCACCTGGTAATCTTAACAACCCCTCTTTTTCTGGTCTTCTGTATTTCCAGTAGAATAAAGAAATCCTTATCGGCGGGCAGATCTGAAGTTTTTCAGCACAGGGTGATCAGATCGCATCGGAGTATGTTTCCCTGCCTCTATTATTCACCCGGTCTGGGAAATCTATATGAAATCAGTATCTATCATAATCCTGCTCTGTCTTTTCAGCGGTCTTTTGTGCTTGCCTGTCGTCGGGGAGACTAGCAATAAGCCGCTGGTCGATGTCATCTATTCTGGAGGAAAGGGGGATCACTCTTTCATCGACAGTGCATACCGCGGGCTCATACAGGCTGCGGAAAAGTACTCATTTACCACACAGGAGTATTCTATCTTAAATGCCTCTGCTGATCCTGTTCCACAACTCAATGGACCGGAAGGGGAGACACCGGCAATGGTCCTGTTGGTAGGAAATCCGCTTACCAGCATGGCACAGGAGATCGCAGATTCTCATCCTACACTGCCGGTTGTTGCACTTGACAGCGATTCGCTTGTAGGAAATAACACTAAAACCGTCGTGTTTCCGATGTATGGATCAAGTTATCTGGCAGGTATCATTGCTGCCGGTGAGACCCGGACGGGAAAGGTGGCAGTGGTGGCAGGAAGGGATAATGCACTTATGTCAGAGTTCATTCAGGGCTTTTCTCAAGGAGCAGTTCAGTCCGGAAAAGAGGTATTGGTATCCACTGCTTATGTTGCTGACGATAATTCCGGATACTGGAGCCCGGAAAGAGCAAAGGAAATTGCCAGAGATTTATCAGCGAACGGGACTGATGTTATCTTCACGGTGGCAGGGGGATCAGGGATGGGAGTCATTGAATATGCCAGAAACACATCAGGTATGAAGGTCATCGGCGTTGACTCAGATCAATCAGTGGTTGGTCCTGAAGTTGTTGTAGCCTCGGTGCTGAAGAATCTTGATCAGGTGGTGTACAACGAGATATCTTCTGTTATTGAAGGCAACTTCACCCCCGGGGTAGAATTGTCAGGACTTGCTGATAACGGGTCAGGTATAGTTTTCAACCCGAATTTTGGCAACCTTTCATCGCTGATTACAGACCGGTTTGGAGAGGCAGCCGAGGCCGAAGATCGTTATAGATCGTGAGGCTCCTTCAACAACCTGCCTTTCCTCCTTTAGGCCAGGCTATTTTTACGGGATTTCTATCCTCGATTCTCTGGTTGGTGATACAGTATCACCCCCCTCCTTCTGCTTTGATCACTGGCCAGGATTGATCCATTATTCTTGTGATTGAACAGACAACAACTTTTGAACTGATCAGTGTAGATATGATTTATTTTATTCACCCTTGATATTCGCAGAACAGGCAGTAACTTCCAGAGTTCTGGATCAGGGGAACCTTCACTCACAAAATATGCTGTTGTCTGATATCGGAACTCAATCAATCAGTAACTAAATTATTATGTTATTAAATCAATTACTTACTAACGATGTCATATCCTGATCAGTCCGCCCGTGATCTCTATCGGATCTGGATGCGGATTATGAACAAACTGAACGAATCTGAAAGTATCCCACGTAAATTCGGCATTGATGTCCCGCTATATCCCTCAGAGATACATACCCTCCAGGTCATCGGAGATCATCCACAGGCCAATGTCAGAACAGTTGCAGAGCATCTTGGTATTACCCCTGGTGCAGCATCCCAGACGATAACCAAACTCTCGAAGAGGGAACTCGTTACAAAGGTCCGTGGCCTGAAGAATGAGAAAGAGGTTCACCTGGTGCTGACTCCCTCGGGCAGAATTGCATATGAAGCACATGAGACCATCCATGAAATGGTGTTTCAGAAGATAGTTGAAAGGATTGGCCCTCTCTCTTCAGACCAAAATGGGTTTCTAGAACACGTTCTTCATGCTGTGGAGTCTGTCTATGATGAGCGAATAGATACTGTCAGAAATGAGATGAAAGAACAGAAAACCTGTAAGGAGGAGATATGAGTCAACTCAGGCAGATTGGTCAGTTGACCCTGGCACATCTTGTTAATGACATTTATGCCCCTGTTCTCATGGCACTTCAGCCGGTACTTATCACGATGTACGGGTACAGTTATTTTCAGGCAGCCCTACTTCCTGTGACTCACAGTCTTGTCTCATCACTCCTTCAGCCGGTCTTTGGACATCTTGCTGACACCCGGGGACTCCGGGTAAGTGTCGGCCTCTCAATTCTGCTTTCAGGAATTGGAGTCTCATTGCTTGGGTTCATCCCTGATCAGTATATGGTAATGCTCATGTGCGTACTCATATCTGCTGTAGGACATGCAAGTTTCCATCCCGGAGCTCTATGCAAAGTTTCTGCTCTTGCCACCGGACAGTCCCGTGGCCGGTTAACCTCGTTTTTTGTGGTTGGTGGAAATATGGGTATGGCACTTGGCCCGATCATTGCAGGCATAGTACTCACCTCTGGGGGGATTCCCATGGTGACAACGCTGATTGTTCCTGCGATTCTGGCCGCTGTAGTCCTTTACGTCAAACCAATTCCTGATTTCTGCCCGGTTATAAAAAAGAAGAGTGAACCCGGTGGCGAGGACTGGAACCCGGTAAAACTGCTCTTTGCCGGTTCAACACTCCGTGCATGGGTTACATTCGGGGCGATGACCTACTTCCCGACCTTTCTAGTACTCCAGGGTTATCCCCTTATCGAGGCTACAACCCTTGTCAGTCTGATGCTGGTTGCCGGTGTTGTTGGTCAAATCAGTGGAGGAATCCTATCAGACCGGATTGGAAGGAAGAAAGTAGTCGTGATCACAACGGTTGCATCTATTCCTCCGTTTGTGGGAATCCTGATGACCCATGGTTTCTTCCTGATCATCTGCATGCTGTTATTTGGATATTTACTCTGGGCATCGTTTGCTGTAACCATAGCAATGGCCCATGAACAGGTCCCCTCGCAGATTGGGCTCATCTCTGGATTATTCCTTGGTATCGCCATGGGTGCAGGTGGAATCGGTGTCTCTATATCTGGAGCCATTGCAGACCAGATTGGGCTGATGGCAACCCTGACATTCTTTCCGGTGCTGCTGGTAGCCGCCAGTATCCTCTTTATGATGGTCAGATCACCTGATCAAAATAAAATTCCTGAATGAACAGGTTAAATATCTCTCTTCAGGTCCCTTTTTCACACGTTCTCCGTGAACCGAAGGACCGGTGGATGTACTTGTCTTTAGGGATGTTACAACGTTTGGTAGTGGCATGCTTGATAACTGGAGATGAAAATTCATCCATTGAAAGGATTTGCCTATATAATATGGATCTAAACCGTTTGAATGAACAATAATATCAAGATTTTTCATAACCTGTTATATTCAGGGCCAGTACCTGTTCATTGGTATACCCTATAATCGGCTATTATCCGCGATCTTCTTGATGGATAAGAGAGAATTCACATATAATAGTAAAGCAACCTGAAACTTTGTATCCCCCTGGTTCAAATCCTATTGTGCAGTGTAACTTTTAATTAGTGTACGAATGTTTCTGGTGATAAAATGACAAGAAATAATCTATTTCCCGGCTTTTATATGGTAATAAGCATTCTGTTCCTCTTTGTTCTGGTAGGTGTTGCATCAGTTGTCGCAGTTGACCCCTTTGGAGGAACTTCAGCTTCTGGTTCTTCTGATACCTATGACGACAGTCTGTATACCTCAAGGAGCAATGTCATGGAATCTACCGTTGATCCCTCCTTCTGGGATGAGCGTGAATCTTTGTCCATCGGTAAGGTAGAGAAGCGTCTGGTTCTTCCGCGATCAGATCCGAATAATCCCACCATCCAGCCTAGCACGTCAAGTGTGAAGCCAACAGGAGGGAAGCTGACCCAGGATGAGCAGACTCTCATCACCAAGGCGCAGGAAGTTGCCTTGATGCTCGTGAATATTCCGTACTACCAGGCTGGAGAACATGTCTTCAAACTTGATGATAAACAACATGTTCAACTGAGTTCTATGAAGTATGCCGCATCCAAGGAGTATTATGGAAGAACTGACGTCTCATCATCATGGGTGACTGATTTCTATAATGCAGCCTATAGCGACGATTACGCAAATGTCACCTCATTACTTGGTGAGCTGCCTGCTGAAGTGCGGACTCCTCGAGTTTAAACCCCAAAGTTCCAAATATCCTCCCTTTTTTGATTTAGATATCAGGATTTGTTGGTTTATTAGTTTTCATGAGAAACACGAATGAGTCCAGATTTTGCGTATCAGGATGTTCGGACCCACTATGGAATTGCTGAAGATCCTGCCACTTGATTGCCTCCTGTTATCATGATAGAACAGGGGTATGAGATCCATTATCCATCCCTGATCTATGGAAAATGTTCTGAAATGGCAGGAAGGGGCAGGTTATCAGTATTGACATCAACAATGGTGTCGTAAATGCAAAGGTTCAGGGTTCATCTCCAAAGCCGTATACAGTAAGCATCAGTATGAAGAACTGGGACAACGATCAGTGGAACAATGTGTTTAAAGATATCTCATCACAAGCTCTTTATTCAGCCCAGCTCCTTGCCGGAGAGATGCCCTCTGACATTAATGATCTCATTCAAAGTGCCGGTTTTTCACTCCTCCCAGAAAGTGGGAACGACCTTAAAACATCCTGCTCATGCCCTGATTAAGCAAATCTCTGCAAGTATATCGCTGCAGTATATTACATCCTGGGGGAACAGTTTGATGAAGATCCGTTTCTTCTTTTTGCCATGAGGGGAAGAACAAAAGAACAGGTTCTTGAAGAACTGAATGCACGAAGAGGACCAGAAGAACCGGAATCAGGTCAGGCTCCTCTTGATACTGCTATCAATAAGGAGCCGGAAAAAATCACGGTATCTGGATATTATTCATTCAGGACCCCGATTGAAAAATTCAAAGTATATCCAGGTGCTGAACCCAAGGTAAAAGGAATCATCCTTAAACGTCTTTCCGGTTCACAGTTTGAGGCTGGAAAGATTAACTTTTCAGATCTCCTGATCCTATTTTATGAAACTGCTCCTGCATATTTCAGACGGATAATTCATGGCAATGAGCCTGAAGATAAGAAATGAGGGTAATTTATCTCTTTTTCAGTTCAGGTATCTTTCATT